>CAZAIE010000595.1:0-5256 GCA_964485035.1 uncultured Myxococcaceae bacterium
CCCCAGACCAGATCCCCGCGAAGCTGAAGGAGCTGGCGGAGAAGGGGCACTGCGACCGCGTGCTCCACGAGACCGAGGAGATGCTGCGCAAGTGGCCCGACGCGGGGATGACCCCGCGCCGCCAGAAGCTGCTCAACAAGATCCTCGAGGAGCGCGACCGCTGCGTGCGCCGCTGGAACGAGCAGCGCTAGCGGGGCTCAGGGCGTGCCGTCGAGGTCCAGCTCTTCGCCCTGCTTCTTCAGGATCTTCCGGCCCATGGCGTCGAAGATGTAGACGCTGTCCTTCTCGCCCATGGAGGTGAAGCGCTCGCGCAGGCTCCCGTCGCGCGTGGCCACCGTCTCGGCCAGCAGGTACGACTCCTGGTTCAGCCCCACGCAGCAGGAGCTGCGGAAGCGGTGGGCCAGGTAGGCGAGGTTGTCGGCGTCCTCGGTCTTGATGCGGTCCATGCAGTGCGGGAAGAACTGGACCTTGGTGACCATCCCGAAGCCGTTGTCGAAGAACTCGAAGTCCGAGGCCACGTGCCGGTCGAGGCCGTAGTCGTCGTAGAGGATGATGCTGTTGCAGAGCACGCCGGTGCCCGCGGACACGGTGTAGAAGTTCGTGCCCCGGCGCAGCGCCTCGACGAAGGCGCCCTTGAGCTTGAAGAAGTTGAGGCGGTTGTAGAGCACCGCCACATAGCCGCCGAAGATGAAGATCGACGCGGCGCTCAGGATGCGCTCCTCGAGCCGTTTCTTGGTCTCGAGGTAGGTGGGGTTCTGCATCACCCCCGAGGCCGCCTGGAACGACAGGTCCAGCTCGTTGCAGATGTCCACCATCTTCGCGTCGTTGGCGATGATGGCGTTCATCGTCTCCTGGATGTCCTGGCACCAGTAGTGGTGCTGCAGCTCGCGCGGCGCCAGCGTCGCCAGGTCCTTGCGCATCGACTGGACCGGGTAGCGCAGCGCCTTGCCCAGGGAGGTCTCGGGGAAGGTCTGGCGCAGCATCTTCTGCTGCTCGCGCAAGAGCGCCACCAGCTGCGAGTTCTTGCGCCGGTAGAACTGCTTGATCTGCTTCATCACCTCCTGCTTCGCGTGGTACTGCCGGTACAGCTCCGGCTCCCGCGAACGCCAGTGGTTGAAGTCGTGGTAGACGCCCAGGTTCTGGATGTTGACGTCGTTGCCCCCCTCCCAGCGGGAGGGGACCCCGATGCCGTTGAGCGCCCCGCGGATGTGCGACTCGTTGTACTCGTCCTTCTTCCACGCGGCGGTCACCATCAGCACCTTCTTCGACTTCCGGATCTCCGGGTCCTCGTGGCTCGACGAGAGGATCCGGTCCCGGAAGCGGGTGATGAAGTCCGCCTCCCTGACCACGTTGCCGTTGAAGAGGATGGAGCCGCGCACTGCCGCCTTCCCTCTACTTGGCCGCAAGCTCGGCGTCGACGGCCGCCTTGAGCTTCTCGAAGTCCAGCCCGCCGCTCATGGGCTTGCCGTTCACGAAGAAGGAGGGCGTGCCGTTCACGCCCAGGTCGGAGCCGGCCTCGAGGTCGGCCTTCACCTTCGCCGCGTGCGTCCCGCCGTCGACGCAGGCGTCGAACTTCGCCGCGTCGATGCCCAGACCCTTCGCCGCCTCCTTGATCGACGCGACGTCGAGCTTGGACTGGTTGGCGAACATCCAGTCGTGCAGTTCCCAGAACTTGCCCTGGTCGCCGGCGCAGCGGCCGGCCTCGTGCGCCTTCTGGGCCTTGTCATGGAAGGGCAGCGGGAAGTCGCGGAAGACCAGGCGGACCTTGCCGGCGTACGCGGTCACCACCTGCTGGGCCACCTGGCTCGCCTTGGAGCAGAAGGGGCACTGGAAGTCGGAGAACTCGACGATGGTCACCGGGGCGCCCTCGGGGCCCTTGGCCGGGCCGATGGCGGGGACCTCGAGGCGGGGCTCCTGCAGCAGGATCTTCACGTTGGCCTTGGTCTTCAGCTCCGTGAAGTACCGCATCATCCCCTCCTTGGCCTTCTCCTGCTTCATCCGCCCCTCGATCATCGGGCGGACCTCGTCGAGGCTGCGGCCCCCGAACGCCTCCTTGTTCTGTTCGTACACCATCTGGACCGTGGCCTCGTCCACCGCGCCGCCGACCTTGGCCTGGAGGTCGCCCAGGAACTGGTCCTCGGTCTTGTTCTCCTTGGCCGCCTCCGCTTGCACCAGCTTGCGGATGATCATCGTCTCCAGGTTCTGCAGCCGCATCTGGTAGAGGTCGCGGGCGATGGACTTGTCGAGTTCGCCCAGGGTGACCTGCTTGCCCTCGTAGGTCGCGACCACCGTCCCCGCGCCCAGCGCTGCGGCGGTGCCGCCCGGACCGGTGGGGGTGTTCGCCTTCGGCGGGCAGGCGGCGAGCAAAAGGGTCGCCAGCAGGGCGACGGGCAGCGGCTTCATGGGGACGTCCTTTCCAGACGGCGGGCGGCGTAAGTCCGCGAGAATCCGGCGCTTGTGGCACCAAAGCAGGGGGGCGTCAAGGTTCTTGAGGGAGTCGCCAGCCAATCGTGTACTACTGGGGCCCATGCAACGACCCTGGCTCGCGCACTACGACCCCGACGTGGTCCACGACGTGGAACACCGGCCCGCATCGCTCCCCCAGTTGCTCTCGGAGGCCGCGCAGGAGTTCCCGGCGCGCGCCGCGCTGGTCACCGCGGTCCACGCCGCCGGGCGCGTGTTCTCGTCCGAGGTGTCCTACGCCGAGCTCGAGCGCCAGGTGGGGGCGTTCGCTGGCTCGCTCGCTCGCCTGGGCGTGGTCCGGGGCGACCGGGTGGCGCTGCTCCTGCCCAACAGCCCGCAGTTCGTGGTCGCCATCCTCGGGGCGCTGCGCGCCGGGGCCATCGCCGTCCCCTTCAACCCGCTCTACTCGGCCCGCGAGGTCGAGTCGCAGCTGCGGGACTCGGGCGCGAAGGTGATGGTCGCCGCCAGCCGCTTCCTGCCGGCGGTGGAGAAGGCCCGGGGCGCGACGGCGCTCGAGCGGGTGGTGGTCACCCGGGTGCAGGAGGCCTTCCCCACGACGCTCCGGGCGCTCTACTGGCTCAAGCAGGCGCGCAAGGAGGCCCCCGTCCGACTCCGTCCGGGCGACTGCTTCTTCAGCGAGCTGCTGAACGTCCCGGCCCCGGCGCCCGCCGCCGCCCCGTTCGACGAGGAGCAGACCGCGGTGCTGCTCTACACCGGCGGCACCACCGGCGTGTCCAAGGGCGTGGAGCTGAGCCACCGCAACCTGGTGGTGAACGCCGAGCAGAACCGCGCCTGGGGCAAGGTGCCCCGCGGGAAGTGGACCAGCCTGGGGGCGTTGCCGCTCTTCCACGCCTTTGGACTCACCTGCGGGCTCGACCTGAGCCTGCTCACCGCCGGGACGCTGGTGCTGGTCCCCAACCCCACCGACGTCGCCGGCCTGGCCAAGATGATTCACCGGTTCCAGCCCGAGATCTTCCCGGTCGTCCCGACGCTGCTGGTGGGCATCTCCAGCCTCCCGGACGTCAGGCGCTACCGGCTGCGCTCGGTGAAGGTCTGCCCCTGCGCGGGCAGCGCGCTCGCCCCGGCGGTGCAGCGGGCGTTCATCGAGAAGACCGGCATCCACGTCGCCGAGGGCTTCGGGCTCACCGAGGCGGCGCCGGTGACGCTGGGCAACCCGCCATTCGGCGAGAACCGGCACGGGACCATCGGCGTGCCGTACCCCAACACCTATGCGCGCATCGTGGACACCGAGACCGGCACGCGCGAGCTGCCCATCGCCCCCGGCGAGGAGTGGAGCGAGCCCGGGGAGATCGTGGTCAAGGGCCCGCAGGTCATGAAGGGCTACTGGGGTCGCCCCGACGCGACCGCGGAGCAGCTGCGCGACGGCTGGCTGCACACCGGCGACGTGGGGCAGATGCACCGCGACGGCTACTTCCGCATCGTCGACCGGCTCAAGGACCTCATCATCCGCGGGGGCATGAAGATCTACCCGGCGGAGGTGGAGGCGGTGCTCCACGAGCACCCACGCGTCCGCGAGGCGCTGGTCATCGGCGTGCCCGACTCGACGCGGGGCGAGCTGGTGAAGGCCTTCGTGGTCCCCCGGCCCGGCGAGCCCCCCACCGTCGAGGAGTTGCTCGCCTTCTGCCGCGAGAACCTCGCCCGCTACAAGGTCCCCTCGCAGATCGAGCTGCGCGCCGAGCTGGTGCGGTCGGCGGTGGGCAAGCCGCTGCGGCGGGCACTGCGCGACGAGGCGCGCGCGGGAGCGCAGGCGCAGTGAGCTCGCCGACCGCGTTGGTGACCGGGGCCACGGGCTTCTTGGGCAGCCACCTCGCCGCCTTCCTCGTCCGCCGCGGCTACCGGGTGCGGGTGCTCGCCCGCGCGACCAGCAGCCTCGCGCGCCTCTCAGGCCTGGGAGTGGAGGTGGTGCAGGGCGACCTCACCGACGGCCCGTCGCTGGTGCGGGCCATGGAGGGCCAGCGGTTCGTGTTCAACTCCGCCGCCCGCGTCTCCGACTGGGGCCCGCGCGAGGAGTTCCTGCGCGTCAACCGCGACGGGGCGCGCCACGTGGTCGCCGCGGCGCAGCAGGCCGGCGTGGAGCGGCTCGTCCACTTCAGCTCCCTCACCGTGCTGGGGCTGCCGCGGGACGGAGGGCTCATCCGCGAGGACTCGCCGTACGCCACCGGGCGGCTGGACAAGTACACCGAGAGCAAGCTCGGCGGGGAGCGGCTGGTGCGCGAGGCCCACGGCGCGCGCGGCCTCTCGACCGTGGTGGTGCGCCCGGGGGCCATCTGGGGGCCGGGCGACCCGCACATCCTCCCGCGCATCGTCCGGCTGCTGCGCGAGGGGCGCATGGTCTACGTCGGCCGGGGCGAGAACCACGTCGCGCTCTCCCACGTCGAGAACCTGAGCCTGGGCTTGGCTCTCTCGGCGGAGGTCCCGGAGGCCGCGGGTCAGGTCTTCCACGTGCTCGACGGCGAGGACCTGACGGCGCGCGAGGTCATCGACGGCCTCGCCGACGGGCTCGGCCTCGCCCGTCCGAAGCGCTCGCTGCCGTTCCCGGTGGTCTACGCCGCCGCGACCGCGCTGGAGCTGGGCGCCCGGCTGCTCAAGGCGGACCATGCGCCGCCCATCTCCCGCTACGGGGTGCGGCTCGTCGCCAGTCACTGCCGGTATGACACGTCCAGGTCGCGACAACTGCTCGGGTATTCCCCACCGGTCGGCTTCGTCGACGGCGTGCGCGGCCTCGGTCCGATGTGAGCTGGGGTGGCACCCCCTCGCGGGGGTCGTCAAAGC
>CAZAIE010000596.1:0-5250 GCA_964485035.1 uncultured Myxococcaceae bacterium
GTTCCCCAGAGGACTTTCACCTCCAAGTCACGCCCATGCTGGGCACACCAAACAGGAGGGGCCGGACCACTCGGTCCGGCCCCTCTGGTCACTTCCGGTCGCGGGAAGGGACTACTCGTCCTCGTCCTCGTCGCCCTTCATCTTGCCCTTCGCCGCCGCGATGATCTTGTCGGACAGGTTGCCCGGCACCTCGTCGTAGTGCGACGCCTCCATGGTGAAGTTGCCGCGCCCGCTGGTGATGGAACGCAAATCGGGGGCGTACGTCAGCAGCTCGGCCATGGGCGCCTGGGCCTTGATGATCTGGTTCTTGCCCTTGGTGTCCACGCCCATCACGCGGCCGCGGCGCTGGTTGATGTCGCCGATGACGTCCCCGGTGCACTCCTCGGGGATGGTCACCTCGATGTTCATGATCGGCTCGAGGAGACAGGGCTTGGCCTGCGCGAACGCGAGCTTGAAGCCCTTGGAGCCGGCCATCTGGAACGAGAAGTCCGAGGAGTCGACGTCGTGGTACTTGCCGTCGGTGAGGTGGACCTTCACGTCGACGATGGGGTAGCCCGCGACCACGCCACGGGGGAGCTGGGCGCGGATGCCCTTGTCCACCGAGGGGATGAAGTTGCGGGGGATGGAGCCACCGACGATGTCGTCCACGAACTCGTAGCCGGCCATGCGGGTGTTGGGCTCGAGGTCGAGGTAGCAGACGCCGAACTGGCCGCGGCCGCCGGACTGCTTCTTGTGCTTGCCCTCGATGTTCTTCGCCGTGCCCTTGATGGTCTCGCGGTAGGGGATCTTCGGGGGCAGGAGGTCCACGTCGACCGAGTACTTGCGCTTCAGGCGCTCGACGGTGACCTCGATGTGCGTCTGGCCCACGCCGCCGATGAGGGTCTCGCCCGCCTCGACGTCACGGCTGATCTCGAGGCAGGGGTCCTCCTCCACCAGGCGGTGCAGCGCCTGGGCGATGCGGTCCTCGTCGGCCTTGGTCTTGGGCTTGAGCGCGTAGGTGATGACCGGCTTGGTGTGCGGGATGTCCGCCATCTTCACCGGGGACTTCACGTCGGACAGCGTGTCGCCGGTGCCGGTCTCCTTGAGCTTGGCGAAGACCGCGATGTCCCCCGCGACGGCACCCTGCGCCGGGTCGGTCTTGCGCCCGGTCATGTTCAGCAGCTGGGTGTAGCGCTCGGTGGCGTTGCGGGTGGTGTTCTGCAGCTGGCCGTCGCCGCCCATGGTCCCGGACCACACCCGGAAGAGCGAGAGCTTGCCCAAGAACTGGTCGACGATCGTTCGGAAGACCTGCGCGGTCACCGGGCCCGAGGGGTCGCACTTGCGCTCCACCTCGGTGTGCGCCTTGACGTCGGTGACCTTGATGGGAGCACGGTCGGCCGGGGACGGGCAGCTGGAGACCAGGAAGTCCATCAGCGCCGAGGCGCCGACGTTCTTGGTGCCCGAGGTGCAGAACACTGGCACCAGGGCGCCGTTCGAGAGCGCCTTCACGAAGCCGCCCTTGAGCTCGTCGGGGGTCAGGTCGCCGACCTCGAGGTACTTCTCGGTGAGGGTGTCGTCCGCGGCGGCCACGGCGTCGATGAGCGCCTCACGCGCCTTCTTGGCGGTGGCCTGCAGGTCCGCCGGGACGTCCTCCTCGGAGACCTGGCCCGAGCCGTCGGCCTTGTACTTGAGGGCCTTCATCGTGAGCAGGTCCACCACGCCCACGAACCCGGCCTCCTTGCCGATGGGGATCTGGACCGGGGTCGCCTTGTCCGTCAGCGACTCCTTGATGTCCTTGAGCGCGGTCTCGAAGTCGGCGCGCTCGCGGTCGAGCTTGTTGATCACCACCAACCGGGCGAGCTTGGCGTCCGTGGCGAAGGTCCAGGTGCGGTCGGTCTGAACCTGCACGCCGGCCACCGCGTCCACCACGATGACCGCGATGTCCACCGCGGTGATCGCCGCGCGGGTGTCCTGGAAGAAGTTGGAGTCACCCGGGGTGTCGAGCAGGTTGAGCTTGTGGTCCTTCCAGCCGCAGGCGCCCAGGTGCAGCGCGATGGAGGCCTTGCGCTTCACCTCCTCCGGCTCGGTGTCGAGGTTGCTGGTACCTTCGGCGACGCTGCCGAACTTGGGGAGGGCCTTCGCCGACCAGAGGAGCGCCTCGGCGAGCGAGGTCTTCCCTGCACCCTGGTGCCCGAACAGACCGGCGTTGCGGATCTTCCGCGGGTCCTGAACGTTCATGAACACGCCTCATGCGCCCTTCCGGGCGCTTCGCTGGTGGATGGAAACGACACCGCGGCTACAGCACGTGGAGCCTAGAGCACCCGAGCCCAGGGCAACCCTGCGTCTTCACAGGCTTCGCCGCGGTTTTTGGCCGTGATTCTCGTAGCAGACGCCCCTTCATGAGTCAAACCACCGAAAAAGCAGCCTTTCGGGGCCAGTCAAGGCCCCTTGACGGAGAGGGTCTGGCCGAGCTTGAGCGTCTTGCGGCGGAGGTTGTTCCACCGGCGCAGCTCGTCCACGGACACCTGGTACCGCTGGGCGATGGACCAGAGCGAGTCACCCTGCTCGACCACGTGCGTCCGGGCGCCCGCGGCCGGAGCGGCGCGGGGAGTGCTCTTCACCTCGGCCGGAGGGCTACCCTTCGCGGCCGGCGCCTTGGCCGAGGTCGGGGCTGCGTCCTTGGACGGGAACACGGCGATCTCCTGGCCGATGCGCAGCTTGACCGGCCCCTCCTCGAACCCATTCCACGCGCGCAGCTCGGCGATCTTCACCTTGAACTGGCGGGAGATGGACCAGAGGCTGTCGCCCTCGGCGACCCCGTAGATCGTCTTCGTGCGCCCACCCTCCTGGACCGTGCGGATGCTCCCCGCGGCAGCGCCCCGCCCCTTGCGCGGCGCCGGCGGCTCGGCGGGGACCTCCTGCTCGACCGGCGCGGCCTTGAACCCCTGCTTGCGCGCCGACAGCGCCAGCGCCTCGCGAGAGGCCACGCCCCCGCCCCGCGGGACCGGGACCACCAGCTCGCTCTTCACGCGCAGGTGGCGCGAGTCGCGCAGCCCGTTCACCCGCATGATCGCCTCGGTGGCGCTCCCGTAGCGCTGGGCGATCTTCGAGAGGGTGTCCCCGCGAGCCACCAGGTGCACCACGAAGTTCATGCGGTCCTTCGGGGCGATCTTGGGGAACTCCTGGACGAAGCGCTCCCGGGTGCCCACGGGGAGGTGGACGCGGTACACCTCGTCCGCCCGACGTCCGGGAGGCGTGCACCAGCGGCGCAGCGAGGGGTTCAGCGCCTTGACCTCCTCGACCGTCGTCCCCGCCGCCCGGGCGATGACGTCCAGGTCGGTGGCCTCGGGCACCTCCGCCTCCTCGTACGCCAGCTCCGGCTCGGGCACGATCTCCGAGTCCTGGAACCCGAAGTGCTTGAGGTGCTTGGAGATGAGCGCCGCGGCCATCAGCTTGGGGACGTAGTGCTTGGTCTCCTTCTTGTACGCGCGCTTCGCTTCGATCTGGGTCCAGAAGTCCATCGAGCCGCCGGACGCGGCGATGGCCCGCCGCACCGTGCCCGCTCCGGAGTTGTAGCCCGCCCAGGCCAGCCGCCAGTCCCCGAACTCGGTGTAGAGCTCCTTCAGGTAGCCCGCCGCGGCGTAGGTGGACTTCACCGGGTCGCGCCGCTCGTCCTCCCAGAAGTCCACCCTCAGGCCGAAGCGCTTCCCGGTTGGCTCGATGAACTGCCACAGCCCCATGGCCTTTGCCTTCGACAGCGCCACCGGCGCGAACCCGCTCTCGATCATCGAGAGATAGACGGTGTCCTCGGGCAGGCCCGCCTCGCGCAGCGCCTTCTTCATCATCGGCAGGTAGTGCGAGGCGCGCCCCAGCCAGCGGACGAAGTGCTTGCGCCCGGGGCCCTGGAAGAAGCGGATGAACTCCGCCACCAGCGGCTGCATCTCCACCGGGATGTCGTACAGCCGCCGGGCCTTCTCGAGGTCGAACGAGCCGATCTCCGCCAGCGCCGCGGCCTCCATCTCCGCCTCGTCGGGGACCAGGGGCAGCGGGCGGGCCGTCGTGAGCGCGTCGCGCAGCCGCTGGTGCAGGGGGCTGGCCGCTCCGCTGCGCCCCAGCGCCCGGAAGAGCTCCGCGGCGCGCCGCCCACCCTCGTCCACCACCGCGGCCTCAGCCTGCCTCAGCTCCTCCAGCTCCCGGGAGGCCTCCTCCACCTGCCTGGCCGTGGCTGGGTCGTCCGTCTCCGGCGCAGCCGCGGGCTCCTCCACCACGGCGCGCTCGAGGGCCTCGGGCGGCACCGGCTCGGCCTCGGCGACCACCGCGCCTCCCCGCGCCGTTGCGGCGGGGAGCGCCTCACCGGCGTCGGGGGTTGGGACTGCTGCGTCCTGCGTGAGGGCTGCGTCCTCGGCCCAGCCTGCGTCTACGGCAATGGCGTCGGAGCCGGAGGCGGCGAGCAGCACCGCGACGGTGAGTTGACCCAGGAGTGGAGACATGTGCGTGGCCCGTTGCTCGCCCAGAAAAGAGGGTCGGGCATCGTAGGGGCCGCCCTCGACAGCGTCAAACACGCTCCCGGGGGGCGGATTCCCGGCGGTGGCTACTTGCGCCGGAGCGCGACGAACACCGTTGCGCCCAGCACCGCCAGGACCGCAGCCGCGAGGAACGCATAGGGGAACAGCGCGCCGCGACCGACTGGCTCGCTGCCCTGCGCCGGCACGGGGTTGCCCAGCAGCCGGAATGCCCGCAGGGCGGCGTCGACATCGCTCGGGCCGATGCGCGTGGACACCGGCCGGAGCACGCTCACCTGGAAGACCCGGTCCTGCGTCGCCATCCAGCGGGTGGTCTTGAGCGCGACGATCTCCCGGCCGACCTCGGCGTCGAACTCCACCGCGGGGAGCCCCTGGTGCATCACCTCCCGGCTGCCGAGCCAGCGGCCCCCACCCTTCGTCAGCTGCTCTTGCATTCCCCGGACTGCGCCGGGCTCCCGGGCGCTCACGTGCGCCGGGTTGTCCATCGCCGCGACCTCGATGACCAGCCCGTCCAGGCGGCCCACCCTGAAGACGATGCCCCCCGCGGCGTCGCCCTGCTGGATCACCCGCCACTCGAACCTGTCGTCCAGGTCCAAGACCCACTCCCCGCGGGTCGAGTGGTATTCGACCGCTGCGGCAGTGACCGGCCAGAGGCCGGCGGCGACGACGAGGGCAGCGAGGCGGGCCATGGTGGGACTCCCTCAGTGGGTCCCGTGGCCGGGCACGATGACTCGCGTCCGGTCGCGGG
>CAZAIE010000597.1:0-5245 GCA_964485035.1 uncultured Myxococcaceae bacterium
CTACTGTACCACCCCACCCTCCCCCCTCAAGAAAGCGTCACTCGCCCTCGAGCTCGAGTTCGACGTTCCAGTAGCTCGCGTCAGCCAGCGACAGGAACGGGAGCCACTCGCGGTAGGCCGACCGTCCGATCGGCGACTTGAGGATGGGTGTCCAGCGAGGCCGGGTGGGCACGCGAAGAAGGTGCATCCCCGCCTCCAGCGGCGTGTTGCCGCCCTTGCGCAGGTTGCAGGGCACGCACGAGCACACGATGTTCTCCCACGACGTCTTGCCGCCTCGCGACCGGGGGATGACGTGGTCCAGGTTCAGCTCGGACCGCGGCAACGTCTTGCCGCAGTACTGGCAGGTGTTGTGGTCGCGCGCGTAGATGTTGGCGCGGCTGAACCTGACCCGGACCTTCGGCAGCCGCTCGTAGGCGGTCAGCACGATCACCCGGGGGATGCGGATGCGCCGGCCGACAGCGCCGAGCGAGTCCGCGTGCAGTTCTGCGGAGAGCGCCGCCCAGCTCTGGAAATCGAAGAGCCGGTACTGCGCATCGATGGCACGGGCGACTCCCGCATAGAGGAGTGTGAACGCCCGCTTCACCGTGGTGACGTGGATGGGCTGGAAGAGCCGATTGAGGACGAGGACGTTGGTGTTCAACATGACCTGGCTCCGGAGTTGGAGCGCGGCGTGCATGGACCGGGGTGACCGACCGAGGACCGAACCAGAAACGACCATCCAGCGCAGGCGACGGGTTCCCCAACCGGGCCGCGCTGGACCGGAATCTCGGGGTGGCGCACTGCCCTGGCTTGGTCGTCCTCCATGGCTCGTCTCTCGCTTCCCATGATACGCGCGGCTGCCCCTTCCGGGCGAGGCCCCGGCCAGGCAACGTGGACGGATGGGCCCTCAGCGAGGGATGGCGGACACGATGGGGGAGGGCGTTCCGGCGCTGGCGACCCAGAGCTGGTGGGACGCCCGGGTGACCGCGACGTGCAGGGCGCGCCGGTGGTCGTCGTCGAGGGGATACGCGCTGGCCGTGGCGTCGGGGACGACCACGTAGTCGAACTCGAGGCCCTTGACGTTGGCCACGTCGGTCACGTCGATGCCGGGCTGGAAGCCGAACTCGCCGTGGAGGACCAGGCGGGCCTCGGGCAGGTCGGTGAGCAGCCGGTGGAACGCCTGGGCGGACTCGGGGCTTCTGGCCACGACCCCGACCGAGGCCTGGGGCTCGCGCTCGATGAGGTCCCTCACAGCGTCGGCGAGGAAGAGGTTCGCATGCGCCTCGCTGGGGAACTCGAAGCGGCCGACCGGCGCGCCCTCGCGGCCCGCGAGCACGGGGTTCTCGTTCGCCAGCGGCCCGAGCACCGCGCGCGCGAACGCCGCGATGGGCCGGGGGCAGCGGTAGGTGACCTGGAGACGGCAGGTCGCGGCGCGCGGGGCGCCGAGCGCCGCGAGCGCGGCCTCCCAGCCGGCGAAGCTGCTGAAGGTCTGCTGCGCGTCGTCGCCGGCCAGCGTGACGCTGCGCTTGTCGCCCAGCAGCCGTCCCAGCACGAAGAGCTCGAAGAGCGAGATGTCCTCGGCCTCGTCGACGACCAGGTGCGCGAGCTGCGTGCCGCCGACCGCGCCCCGCCACGCCTTGAGGAAGAGGATGAGCGGCAAGTCCTCGACGTCGAGCGTCCCGGCGAGCTCGTCCGGCGTCCCCTCCCCCACGTGCCGTCCGTCCACCGTCTCCAGAGACTCCGGGGCGAAGTCCCGCAGCTCGCGGTCGGGAGGCGCGGCGAGCTGCAGCATGGTGTGCCGCACCGTCTCCTCGATGCAGGTCCTGGGGAGCCCGCCCGCGGCCGCGTCGACGACCGAGTTGAGGAAGCCCCGGTCGGTGAGGAACTCGGCGATCTCGCGACGCAGCCCGCCGTACGCCGTGGGGCCGGCCTTCGACGCCTGCACCCGCTGCCTCACGGCCTGGTACAGCGCCGGGTGCCGCTTGAGCCTCGCGACCAGCGGCGGCGTCTCCTCGCAGAGCCGCAGCGCCTGGCCGAAGGAGGTCTGCGCCCGCTCCCGGAACCAGGCGTCCAGCGTGCGCACGCCGACCGCGCCCAGGCCCAGGGGCTCGAGCAGGCGCGTGGACAGCCGCGCGAGGCCCGGCTCGGGGACCACGACCTGGATGCGGGGCACCGGGTAGTGCTGCGGCTCCTGGAACGCCAGGGTCGCGAGCCGGTGCAGGGCGACGGTGGTCTTGCCGCTGCCCGCGGAGCCGAGCACCAGCAAGGGTTGGTCGCCCGCCGTGGCCAGCGCGTCGTACTGCTCGCGATCCAGCAGCGCGGAGATGTCCGCCTGCCGCGATCGGTCGGTCGTGACCGCGCCGACGCCGAGAGTGCCGGGCCGGGCCGCTGTCCCAGCGCCGCCCCCCAGCCCCGCGAGCCCGGACTCCTCGACCCACTGGCCGTCCGCGCCCCGAAAGAGCGAACGACCGCCCGCCAGGATCCGCGTCAGGCGCCCGTCGCGGACCACGACCACGCGCCGCGCGGCGACCCGCCCTTCGGCGAACCTGCCCGGGAACTGCTCCTCGAAGGCATCGCCCTCGCGGTAGCGGTAGTAGATGCGGGCGACCGGAGCGAACCGCCAGTCGACGATGCGCACGTTCCGGGAGGTCTCCACGAAGCTGGCGCGGCCCAGGCAGAAGTCGCGGACCCCGTCCTCCTCCTCGAGCTGCAGGTGGGCGAAGTAGGGCGCCCGCGCGTCGACCGCCGGCTCGGCCTGGGGCTTCTCCAGCAGCGAGCGGACGACGTTCATCTCCTGGAACAGTGTGGGGAGGTCGTGGGCCGCCGCCTTCGCCGCGAGGTCGCGCAGCTCCTTGAGCCGGTCGAGCAGCTCGCCCTCGTCGCGGCGCCGGGCTGGCGGGCGGTCGCGCAGGGCGGACTGCACCCGCTCCAGCAGGGACTCTTCTTCCTGGACGATGGCCAGGGCCTCGGCAGAGAGGGCTGGGGCGGGAGCGATCGAAGGCGTCACGGGCTGTCGTTCCATGGGGCTCGGGGAAAAAAGGGGCGGTCTTATACCCCGAAGTCGCTTCCGCCACCGCAGGGAGATGGGGGAGGCGCTCGGCCGCGTTGACGATGGCGAGGGCCGGCGTCTAGCTTGCCCGCCGGAGGTCACACCATGGTGGATCGCCGCGAGACGGCCCGGGTGCTCCGGGAGATTGGTGCGCTGCTCCAGCTGAAGGGGGAAAACCCCTTCAAGACGAGGGCTTACGACAACGCCGCCAACCACATCGAGGAGCTGACGGAGGAGAAGTTCCAGGACCTCGTCCGCGATGGCCACCTCGACGACCTGCCGGGAGTCGGAGAGGCCATCTCCAAGAAGGTCACGACGCTGGTCCAGACCGGCTCGCTCCCCTACCACGAGGAGCTGAAGGCCCAGGTCCCCCCGGGGCTGTTGGAGATGATGCGCGTGCCGGACCTCGGCCCGAAGAAGGTGACCGCGCTCTGGAAGGAGCTGCAGATCACCTCGGTCCCCATGCTCCTCGAGGCCTGCCAGGCGGGGCGCGTGCGGACGCTCAAGGGCTTCGGCGAGAAGATGGAGGCGAAGATCCTCGCGGGCATCGCTGCCTTGCGCCCCGCGGACGAGCGGCGTCCGCTCGGGGACGCCCGGCCCATCGCCCTGGAGCTCGCCGAGCGGCTGCGCAAGGTGCCCGGGGTCGTGCACGCCGAGGCCGCAGGGAGCACGCGCCGCTTCCGCGAGACGGTGAACGACGTCGACGTCATCGTCGCGGCCCCGGACGCGACCCCGGTCTTCGACGTGCTGGTCGCCTCGCCCTCGGTGGCGCGGGTGCTCGGCCGGGGCGACACCAAGTGCTCGGTGGTGCTGCACGACGGCCTGCAGGTGGACGTCCGGGTGGTGGGCGAGGCCTCGTGGGCCACGGCGCTGCACCACTTCACCGGGAGCAAGGCGCACCACGTCCACCTGCGCGGCCTCGCGCGCGAGCGCGGGCTCACCATCAGCGAGTGGGGCGTGGAGCGGCTCGAGGACGGCTCGCGGCTGGTCATCCGCTCCGAGGAGGAGCTCTACGGGGCCCTGAAGATGGCCTACGTCCCGCCCGAGCTGCGAGAGGACTCAGGCGAGATCGAGGCGGCGCTCGAGCACCGGCTGCCGCGGCTGGTCGAGTTCGGCGACCTGCAGGGCTACGTCCACGTCCACACCAAGGACTCGGACGGCGACTCCACGATCCTGGAGATGGCCCAGGCCGTGCGCGCCCGCGGCGGCCAGTACCTGACCATCACCGACCACAGCCGCTCGGCGGGGTACGCGCGCGGGCTCGACGAGGACCGGCTGAAGGCGCAGTGGGAGGCCATCGCCGCGGCGCAGGAGCAGGTGCCGGAGGTGCGCATCCTGCGCGGCTCCGAGGTGGACATCCTCGAGGACGGCCGGCCCGACTTCCCCGACGCGATCCTCGAGCAGCTCGACGTGGTCGTGGCCAGTGTGCACTCGCGCTTCAAGCTGGACGAGGAGGCGATGACCCGGCGGCTGCTGGCCACGCTGGACAACCCGCACGTCCACATCCTGGGCCACCTCTCCGGGCGGCTCTTGAGCAAGCGCCCCGCCTACGCCTTCCGGCTCGAGCCGGTGCTGGAGAAGGCGGCGGCGAAGGGCGTGGCCATCGAGATCAACGGGAACCCGGAGCGCCTGGACCTGTCGGCCGACAACGCCCGGGCCGCGGTGGCCAAGGGGGTCAAGCTGGTGGTCACCAGCGATGCCCATACCCAGGCCTGCCTCGCGCACGTGGAGTGGGGCATCGCCACCGCGCGCCGGGGCTGGGTCCGCCGGGAGGACGTGCTCAACTGCCTCCCGGTCGAGGGCTTCCTCGCCGCCCTCAAGTCGCGCCGGGAAAGGTAGTATCCGCGCCATGTCCGCCCGTCCCCCGGCCACAGCGGCCGGGCTCGCCATCGTGCTCGTGCTCCTCGGCTCCCCGGCGCTCGCCTCCCCGCCGCTCTCCCCGCACGCCTTCAGGAAGGTGGTGGAGCGCGCCGAGGGCGCGGTGCTCCGCGTCGTCTCCGCGCCCCGGGGCACGGCGGTGCTGGTCGGCGTCCAGGGCGAGCTGCTCGCCGAGGCGCGCCTGGTCCGCAAGGAGGGGCTGGAGGTCGAGTTCCGCGGGACGAGGCTCCCGGCCACGCTCGTCGCCCGGGACGAAGCCCTGGGCGTCGCCCTGCTTCGCCTGCCCGCCTCCGACTACCCCGCGGCGGTGGTCGGCTCGGCCGTGAAGCTCGCCCCGGG
>CAZAIE010000598.1:0-5238 GCA_964485035.1 uncultured Myxococcaceae bacterium
AAGGCCCCCATCACCCCCATCAGCGGGACGCGGCGCGGGTCGTTCGCCCGCGCCAGCCGCCGGCTCGCCCAGCCCACCCCGCCGGCCATCGCGGCCCACGCGGCCGCTCCGACCCCGGGGGAGATGAGCGCGTCGGACATGTGCATGGGCGGCCTCCCCGAGTAGCAACTCCGGGCGCCCAGTATGCACACGGGTCGGAGGAGTCAAGCACCGGTCGCGGCGCGCAGCGGTCCTACCGGCGGTCGGCGATGGCCACGAGGCAGCGCGAGACGCAGGTCAGGCGGCCCTCGTCGTCCTTGATCTGGATGTCCCAGACGATGCCCGTGCGGCCCTTGTGGAGCGGGACGGCGGTGGCGGTGACGT
The DNA here is from genome assembly GCA_964485035.1 of uncultured Myxococcaceae bacterium. Classification (GTDB taxonomy): domain Bacteria; phylum Myxococcota; class Myxococcia; order Myxococcales; family UBA5297; genus CAZAIE01. The sequence continues at coordinate 364 of CAZAIE010000598.1, forward strand.
GTCCCTCGCGGACCGGGCGCAGGTGGCTCGCGCTGATCTCCCGGCCGACGGCGATGCTCTTCTGGGGGTCGATGTTGAGGGCGGTGCCGAAGCTCGCGGCGGTCTCCGCGAGCGCCACCGAGGCCCCGCCGTGGAGCATGCCGTAGGGCTGGTGGACCTTGGGGGTCACCGGCATGCGCATCACCACGCGGTCGGGCTCCATCACCAGGAACTCGATGCCCAGCGTGGCCATCAGCGTGTTCTCGAAGTTCGGGAGGGCGTCCATGCCGGTCTTCTACCAGAGGTGATCGGGAGCAGATCGATCCAGAGACGAAAAAGACCAGAGACGCGGGAACTCCCGCGCCTCCGGTCCGGAGATCCGGTCGGTCGAGTCTTGGGGCTACACCTGCGTGCGCAGGGTGTCCTTCAGACCGTTGGTGGCCTTCTCCACCACCTTGCCGGTCAGGTCGAGCTCCATCGAGTACTGGGCGACCTTCGCCTGCAGCCCGAGGAGCTGCTGCTGGCTCATCTTGAACTTGCCGTTGAGGGCGCCCTGGACGAACTTGTCCATCGCCGCGTTGCGGTTCTCCATCTGGGTGAGCACCTGCTCGAGCGCGGCGCCCGGCTTCTGGCTGGCCTTCTGGGCCTCGGTCTTGTTGGCGACCGGGTCGTTGTGCTTCACGGACCGGGCCTTGTCCATCTCGTTGACCTTGCCCGCCTTCTGGACCTGGTCGACGTGGGAGGCCTTCTGCGTGGCCTGGGTCTGCTGGGTGGCCTGGACCTGGTTCGTAGCCTGCGCGCCGTCGGCCTTGTTGGCCATGGCCTTGTCGAACTTGGACTCGCCGGTCTTGGGCTGGGTCTCGGGCTTCTGGACCTGCTGCTGCTGGGCGACCTGCGTCGCCTGGTTGACTGCCACTGGGCTGACCATGACCGACCTCCTTGACTGCGCGTCACCGCCGCGGGATTGCCGGGCGGGTTCCCGTTGTGGGTCCCGCCACGGCAGGGCGGGAACCGGTGATTGGCCCCTTCGCAGGGCGGGCGTCCTCGAAGGCGCTCTCGTCGCGCCTCATGCCGGGGACGTCCATCTCCTTGGAGAGGAACTCCTTGATGCGATCGATGGCGCGGGCGTGGAGCCGCGAGGCCCAGCTCTTGGACTGGCCGATGGTCTGCCCGGCCTCCTCGAGCGTCTTGCCTTCGTAGTAGTAGCCGATGAGCAGCTGCTTCTCGTTGTCCGGGAGCTGGTCGACGGCCACCCGAACCCGGCTGCGCAGCTGCTGCAGCTCCAGCCGCTCCTCGGGGCTCGCCGAGTCGTCGCGGATCTGGAGCTGGTCCATCCCCTCGAGACTGGTGGCGAAGATGGCGGCCAGGGCCGTCACCGCGCCCTCGACCTCGCGGACGTCGTCGCTGAAGGAGCGGGCGCGCGGTCCGTCAGAGGCCGAGGCGGCGCTGAGGTACGCGGTGCTGCGCTCCGAGAGGTAGGCGGCGCGCTGGTCGGGGCCCTTGAGGGTGCCCATCTTGCGCAGGCCGTCGAAGATGGCGCCCTTGATGCGGTAGTGGGCGAAGGTCAGGAAGTTCGCGCCCAGCTTGGCGTCGAAGCGCTCGGCGGCCTCGAAGAGCCCGATGTTGCCGTAGGCGACGAGGTCCTCGAGGTCGAGGCGGCAGTTGAACTGCTTGCGGACAGTGTTCGCGAGCGAGCGCACGTAGGGCCCGTACTTCTCGAGCATTTGCGCCCTGTTCTCCGTGAACGCCACCGTCTTCCCCTTACTCCGAGCGCTGCCAGATGCGCTCGAGCGTCTGCTGCAGCCGAGGGTCCTCCGCCAACTGCTCCGCGATGCGCTGTTCCAGTACCTTCGACTGGACGTTCATCCGCTCCTTGAGGATGCCGGCCACCAGCCGCCGAGCGGCCTCGGCCTTGGTGGCGATCTCTCCGCTCTTCAGGGCCTTGGCGATCTGCTTTGCCTGCTCGATGACGGCGCCGCCCGAGACCTCGGACGAGCCGACCAGGCCAGAGGCGCCGACCAGGCCGCTGGTGCGGTCCACCTTGCCGAAGGTGCCGCCGCCCGCCTTGCCGACGGCGCCCTTGCCGCCCCCGGCCGAAGCCTTGGCGGTGCCCTTCGGTCCCTTGGGACCTCCGCGGTTTCCGCCACCCCTGATTGGCCCGACACCCATGATTCAGACCCTCGCCATAGAACAACCCATTGGCATTATCGGGCGGAGGGGGCCGCGGGTTGCGCCTCGCCCAAGTGTGCCTACTTGCTCGGCTTTGGCGGAGGAAGCGCGCCGGCCTCCTTGGCCTCGAGCAGTGCCTTGGCCAGCCGGGCTCCGTCGCCGTCGGGCTCGACGTCGATGGCCGCCTGGAGCTCCTTCACTGCCTCGTTGGCCTTGTTGAGGAAGAGCAGGGCCTCGCCGGCGTGCGCGCGGGGGAGGCTGCTCTTCGGGGCGAGCTGCTGGGCCTTGCGGTAGGCCTGCAGGGCCTTGTCGTGGCGGCCCTGGGAGAACTCCAGGGTGCCGAGCGCGAGGTGCGGGACCTCGGACTTGGGGAGCAGCGCAGACGCGCCGTTGAACACCTCGCGCGCGTGGTCGAACCGGCCCATGTCCATGAGCACGTAGCCTGCCTCGAGCAGGATCACGACCTCGTCCTTGGATACCGGGACCAGCCCTGCGATCTCCTGTGCCATGTGCGGTGCTCCTCAAGTGGCCTGCAAAGGCGCATCAGCCTAGCAGGGCGCGTGCGGCCCGGACAACGGGCGCGTCTGGTCCGGTCGTCCAGTCCAGGGTGGGAAGGCAACGAGAAACGGGCGGTCGCCTCGGAAGGCGCCGCCCGTCTCAGGAAGGAAGCAGTCCGCGTCAGGACTTAGCGGATGTTCGCGATGCTGTTCTTCGCCGTGTCGTGACGGGTCTTGATCACGTTCGACAGGGTGGAGAACTTCTGGTTCTCCTGCTGCATCTGGTTCTGGAGGGTGAGGAACTGCATGTTCGACGCCTGCTGGGCGGCGAGCAGGTCCATGCCCTGGCTGTAGCTGTCGCCGGCGATGACGCCGGTGGAGCCGGTGCTGCCGGTGGCGCCCGTGGTGGTGCCCATCGAGCCGGTGCCGCCGATGGCGCCGCGGGTCGCGACGCCGCCGCCCACGCCGCCAGCGCGCTGGCCGGAGGAGAGGGAGCCGGTGAGGGTGTTCACGCCGGAGACCGCGGCGCTGATGACCGCGCCGCCGGGGACCAGCGGGGCCGCCACGGAGGCGCCGGTGGCGATGGCGTTCGCGGTGACGCCGACGCCGTCCTTCACGCGGGTGCCGAAGTCGGTCTTCGGAGTCTGGCGCTCCGCCGTGATCTTGGTGTTCAGCCGAACCGGGGTCTGGTCAATGCGAGACGGGCCACCCATAGCGTCCTCCTGAAGTTTGCCGACGCAAAACGTTGCGCTCACCTGCATTATCGCGAGGGGTCTGCAGTTGTTGCCTCGCAGGGTGCGAAAAGTTCCAACCTGCTTCAACGCCTGGTGGTTTTGGCCTTCCGGGCGTCCTCTTCCAGCTTCATGCGGACCTCGAACAGCTCGCCCAGGAGCCCCTCGACGCGCTCGATGGCCGCCAGGGCCTTCTTGCCATTGGCGGCCTTGGGCCCGCCCAGATCTTCGAGGGACTTGCGGGTCTTCGCGAAGAGCTTGGCCGCGCTGTCGCGGTCGGCCTGCTCGAGGAAGCGCTCCAGGTGGGGGTAGGTGGGCTCGGGCTTCGCCGCAGCCTTGGTCTTGCCAGCCGGCATGGGTGTCCTCGCGAGGGGAAAAGGGTGGCGGACAGGCTAGTGGCAGCGCTCGCGCGCTGTCAATGAAGCGAGTCGACAGTCGAGAGTCGAGAGTCGAGGGTACGGATGGATCTTGAGGGCAAGCCGGCTGAAGCCGGCTGCACTCTTGAACACAGTTCGCCCAGCCCGCGCCAGCGGGCTTCATCCGAACTCGGTCGGTCCCAGATAGAGACGGGGGATTCATCCCCCGGAACTCGGTCGGTCCCAGATAGAGACGGGGGATTCATCCCCCGGAACTCGGTCCGTCCCAGATAGAGACGGGGGATTCATCCGGATTCATCCCCCGGCTCAAGCTTCATCCCCCGTCTCCGGGAATCAGGTGGCCTCGCGCAGCACCGCGACGATCTGCGCCGAGGCCTCCCGGTCGCCCAGCTCGTGCAGCGACATCGCCGCGGCCAGGCGCAGCTTCTGGGCGGGGTCGGTGAGCAGCTTGCGCAGCCCGGCGATGGCCTTCTCGCGCGCGGGCGCCGCATCGGGGGCACAGAGCGGCGCCTTCAGTCCGCCGAGCGCCCGGGCGGCGCGGGCGCGGACCTTCTCGTCGCGGTGCTTGAGGGTCTTCAACAGGACCGGAGCGGCCTTGGCGTCGCCGAGCCTGGCCAGCGCGTCGCAGGCGTCGGCGGGGACGAAGTCGGCCTTGAGCGCCTCGAGCAGCGGTGGGATGGCCCGCGGGTCGCCGATCATCCCCAGTGCGCCGGCGATGGCCGCGCCCACGGCCGTGTTGTGGGTCTTGAAGGCCGCCAGCAGCGGCTCCACCGCCTCGGGGCGCCTCGAGAGCCCCAGCGCGAGCGCGGTGCCCGCGACCGACCGCGGGTTCGGGTCGGAGAGCGACTTGATCATTTCCGTGAGCATGGCCCGGTAGCCGAGGCGGGCCAGCGCGACCGCGGCGGCGGAGCGAACCACCTTGTCCTCGTCGCCGAGCAGCTCGCGCAGGGAGGGGATGGCCTCGGTGGCCCCGGACTCGCCCAGCGCCTTGGCGGCAGCCTCACGGGCGGCGGGCTCGGCGGCTCGCAGGGCCTCGAGGTGACGCTCGACCGACACGGGACGTCCGGCCTTCGGTCCGGCGGTCCACGTGGGCTCGATGGCCGCGAGCCGCTTCTCCATCTC
>CAZAIE010000599.1:0-5233 GCA_964485035.1 uncultured Myxococcaceae bacterium
CAGCTTCGCGAGGCCCTTCGCCATCGCCTCGGAGATCTCGCCTTCGAGGTCGAGGAAGTTCTCGGGCTTGCCCTGGGTCTTGACCGTGACCACCACGTCGCGGGTCTCCACCCGGATGGCCCGGGCGGTGAGGTGGAACTGGTTCATGGTGACGAGGATGGAGCCGGCGACCAGGTACTGCGCGCCGAGCAGCTTGCCCACCTTGGCCACCGAGGCCTGGTCGAAGCGGTTCGAGCGCCCGAGGTTCAGCTCGTCCAGGACCTCCTGCAGCTTCTCCCGCTCCACCACCCGCACCGCCTTGTTCTGGGCGAGGTCCACGATGAGCATCTGGGCCAGGCCCTTGCGCAGCACCGTGATCTCCTCGTCGCTGCCGTCGTAGTCGAAGTACAGCACCGCGACGGTGGGCCGGGGCTTCGCCGCCTCCGCGGCGTGCGCCACCGGAGCGAGGACGAAGAGGCTGAGCAGGGAAGCGGCCAGGGCGAGGCGCATGGGCGGACTCCGGTGGGGACGGCGGCCATTCTAGGCCACGAGATCCCGCGGTTTGCCAGGAGGTTCCCCGAGCCGGGTCACTTCTGGGTGTAGTACGTCGCGCCGTGGAACTCCTGCCGGACCACCCGGTCGGTGACCCCCAGCAGCGACTCGGTACTCCCGACGATGAGCGCCCCGTCCTTCTTCAACGACCGCAAGAGATTTGCCACCACCCGGGCCTTGTCGGCTCCCGAGAAGTAGATGAGGACGTTGCGGCAGAGCACCAGGTCGAACGGGCCGGCGGTGGACCGCGGTGCCAGCAGGTTGTCCACCTGGAACCGGCAGAGCGCGCGGAGATCGTCCCGGACACGGAAGCGGTCACCCACGCGGGTGAAGTACTTGGCCTGCTGCCGCGCGTCGAGCCCACGCCCCAACTCCAGCGCCGAGAACTCGCCCCGGTTGGCGGCGTTCACGGCGGCCTCGGAGATGTCGGTGCCGTAGATGCGGATGCGGCACTTGGAGAGGTCGAAGAGGATCTCCTCGAGCACCATGCACAGGCTGTACGCCTCCTGGCCGGTCGAGGACGCCGCGCTCCAGATGGACACCGGCCGGTGGAGGTCGTCGCCGAGCAGGTCGGGGACGAGCTTGTGCTTCACGAGGTCGAAGACCTTCCGGTCGCGGAAGAACGAGGTCTCGTTGGTCGAGATGGCGTCGACGATGCGCCGCTCCAGCGCCGGCTGGGTCCGCGCCCGCTGGTAGAGCTCGGTGAAGCTCGCGCACCCCGCCGACTCGGCGACCTCTCCGAGCCGGCCCTCCAGGAGGTAGCGTTTCTCCGCCGTCAGCGCGATGCCGGTGAGCCCGGCGACGTACTGGGCGAACAGCGCCAGCTCCTGGTCGGTCATGCGCAGCGGCATGTCCTCACCCGCGCCGGGCCGTGCTGCCGCTGAGGGAGGCGGCGATCTCGTCGGCGATCTGCTCGGCCGGCAGCTCCACGTCCACGACCCCGGCGGCCATCGCCTCCCGCGGCATGCCGTAGACGGTGCAGCTCGCGGCGCTCTGGCCCACCACCTTCACGCCGTGGCGCTTCATCTCCTTGAGGCCGGCGGTCCCGTCCTTGCCCATCCCCGTGAGGATCACCCCCAGCGCCCGCTCCCGGTACACTGCCGCCACGGAGCGGAAGAGGTAGTCCACCGCGGGGCGGCAGAAGTGCTCGGGCGGGTCCTCGGTCAGCTCCAGGTGCCGCTCGGTGCCTCCCGTGCTCGCCACGCGCAGGTGCTTGCCGCCCGGCGCGAGGTACACCGTCCCCGCCGCCAGGGGCTGACCGTGCACGGCCTCCTTCACCGGGAGCTTCCCCTTCTCGGTCAGCGTCTGTGCCAGCTCGGTGGTGAACAGCGGGGGCATGTGCTGCACCAGCACCACCGGGAGCGGGAACGTCGCCAGCAGCCTCGGGATGATCTCCACCAGGGCCTTGGGCCCGCCGGTCGAGGCGCCGATGGCCACCACGTCGGGCGCGGCGAAGCGTGGCAGCCGCAGGCCGGTGGGCGTGAGGCTGGGGCCCTGCACGCGCTCGGGGAGCGGCGCAGGCGGCGCGGCGAGCGGCCGCAGGAGCTCGGCGAGGCGGCTGCGCAGCAGCTCCTTGTTCGCCGCCAGGTCGCCGCCCTCGGGCTTCTCGACGAAGTCGTGGGCCCCCAGCGCCAGCGCGCGGATGGTGAGCTGCGCCCCGGCGCGGGTGTGCGCGCTCACCATGATCGCCTTCAGCTTCGGGTGGCGGGCGCGCAGTGCCTCCAGCGCCTCCAGCCCGTTCATCACCGGCATCTCCACGTCCAGCGTCACCACGTCCGGCTGGAACTCGGCCGCCTTGGCCACCGCGTCGCGCCCGTCCACGGCGTGGGCCACCACCCGGGCGCAGCCGGAGGCGTCCACCGCGCCCGCGAGGATGGTGCGGAAGGCGCGGGAGTCGTCGACCACCAGGACCCGGAGCTGTGGCATCGCTAGCGCCCCTTGCGCTCTTCGGCGCCGGCAATGCGGTCCTTGTCGAGCAGGGCCACCAGGCCGCCCGGCGTCTGCAGCACTGCGGTGAAGAAGGCGCCCTCCACTCCCTGCAGGTTCGAAGGGGGCGGCTGGACGGCATCGGCCTCCGCCTCGACCACGTCGTCCACCTCGTCCACCAACAGCCCCACCAGCTCGCCGCGCGTGCCGACGATGATCGCCGGGGCCGCGCGCGCCACCTCGCGGGGCGGCAGCCCCAGCCGCTGCCGCACGTCCAGCAGCGTGATGATCTGCCCGCGCATGTTCACCAGGCCCCGCACGTGGGCCGGTGCGCGGTGCACCGGCGTGTGCGCGTGGATCCGCTTGATCTCCTGGATGTGCTGGATGTCCAGCCCGCACAGGATGCCCCCGACCTGGAAGACCACGACGTCGCTGGGGTGGCGGAGCTCGCGAGTGACCATGGCCGGGCTCCTCAGGTGATGCCCGCGGCGTTCATCACCGCGCTGTATTTCTTGTCCATGCCCATGATGTGGTTGATGAGCCAGTCGCGGAACACGCCGAGGACCTCGATGAAGTCCACGTCGGCGTTGGCCTCCATGGCCTTGATGATGTCCGCCACCTGCGCCAGCAGCTTGGTGTGCGCGCGCTGCTGGGCGGGCAGGTCGGTGTACCCGGCGCGGGCCATGGCGTCCTCCTCGCGTGCGAAGTGGGCGCGGGTGAACTCGGCGAAGTCCCGGAAGGTGGGCACCAGGCTGCGCGGGTCGGCCTTCTCCTTGATGCGCAGGTGCAGGCCGTTGATGTAGTCGAAGATGCGGCGGTGGTCGTCGTTCATCCGCTCCACGCGCACGTCGAAGTCGGTGGTGAAGCGGCACAGCTGCACCTGGGCCCCCTCCGCGGCGCTGCGCAGCTTTTCCGGGACCTTGATGGTCTTGAGGTGCCGCCCGATGTCCCCGCCGTGGCTGACCACCTCCATCGCCTGGGCGTAGGAGGTGACCGCGTCCGCCTGCACCTCGGTGCTGGCCGCGCCCAGGTCCTGGATGGAGCGGGCCACGCTGTTCGCCAGGGTCGTCGCCCCGAGGATGCTCTTCGACACGTCCTGGACGGCGATGGCCCCCTCGCCGACGTTGTTGCTCATCTCCTTGATGCGCTCGGTGGCGTCCACCACGTTGTGGGCGATGTCGTTGGTGGTCACCGACTGCTCCTCGGCGGCCGCGGCGATGGAGGTGATGGCCTCGTTCACGCTCTTCATCACCCCGTTGATGGTGGTGATGGCCTCCGCCGTCCGCCGCGTCACCCCGTCGATGATGGCGATCTTCGCCTGGATGTCCTTGGTCGCGGTGTTGGTCTGCGAGGCCAGGTCCTTGACCTCCTTGGCCACCACCGCGAAGCCCTTGCCCATCTCCCCGGCGCGCGCGGACTCGATGGTGGCGTTGAGGGCCAGGAGCTTCGTCTGGTCGGAGATCTCCGAGATGGTCGCGGTGACCATGTCGATGTCCTTGGCCGCGGCGGTGAGCTCGTTCACCAGCTGGAACGCGGCGGTGACGTTCTGCATCGCCTCCTTGCTGATGGCAGTGGCCTTGGCGGTGTTCTCGGCGATGTCCCGCGAGGCGGTGGTGAGCTCCTTGATGCTCACCTGGATGGAGTCCACGTTCTCGTTCGACTGCTTCGCGGCGCTGGCGATGGACTGCATGTTCGCGCTCAGCTCCTCGGCCGAGGCGGAGACGGAGTTCATGTTCTGCCGCATCTCCTCCGTCGACCCCAGCACCCCGGTGATGTTCTGGCGGATGCGGCTGGCGTTGTCGCGCACCGCCCGCGCGGTCTGGTTCATGGTGGAGGACGACTTGTCCACCAGCGAGGAGCCCAGGAGCAGTTCGGCGAAGGTGCGGTTCAGCGACTCGATCATCGCGGCCAGGGCGGGGAGCAGCTCACTCTCCGGCTCGCGCGAGGGGTCCACCTGGACGGTGAGGTTTCCGGCGGCCACCTCCTGGACGATCTCCAGGGCGTAGGCGCAGGCGGCGGGGGCCTTGGCGGCTGGCTTGCGCGCGGCCCGGGGCTGCTTCGCGGGTGCGGCCTTCTTGGAGGTGGTCATCGCCCTGCTCCTTTCGACACGGTGAGGCCGGGGCCCCGGGTGCGGTTGAGGTGGTGGTTCGCGCGCTCGACGATGAGCTCGCGGTCCAGCTTGATGAGGTACTCGGTGAGCCCTGCCTCGCGGCCGCGCCGCTCCGCGACTTCGCCGGAGACGGACGTGCAGGCGAGGACGGGCAGCCCTGCGAAGCGGTGGTCGGCGCGGATGCGGCGGGCCAGCTCCAGCCCGTCCATGTGGGGCATCTCGATGTCGGTGATCACCAGGCGGACGCGGTCCGCGTGCTGCTCCAGCGCCAGAAGGCCCTGCTCGCCGTCCTCGGCGGCCAGCGTCTGCAGTCCGTCTTCGGCGAGGCACGAGACGATCTGCTTGCGGAAGAAGGGCGAGTCCTCCACCACCAGCACCACCGGGGCCTCCTCGCCCTCGGGCTGCTCGGTGCGCGGCCGGCGGTACTCGGGCAGCAGCGCGTCCACCAGCCCGTGCACGTCCACCAGGAGCATCAGGCTGCCGTCGAGGACGGTGGAGCCGAGGATGCCGGGCTGGACGTGCGTGGCCGAGTCGATGGGCGCGGTCCCCTCCACCACGTCCTCCACGCGCGACACCGCGAGCCCCACCTCGCGCCCGCCCACCCGGCAGATGATGGCCGAGAAGCGCTCCGCGGGAACGCCCGGGTGACCCCGCGCGTTCCCGCGG
>CAZAIE010000600.1:0-5220 GCA_964485035.1 uncultured Myxococcaceae bacterium
GGAGACCTCCTCGCTCGCGGAGATCGTCGGCAGCGCCTTCCCCAAGGTCGTGACCGCGACCATGGTCCGGGTCATCGGCGAGCACCGCTTCATCTGCGTCCCCGCGCTCTCGGGCTCGCGCAACTACGGGGTGCTGCTCTTCCAGAAGGCGGGGAGCCACCCGTTCAGCCGCCAGCAGCGCGAGGTGATCCTCCGCTACGCCCGGCGCATCGGGGAGATCCTCGAGAGCGACCTGATGGGCCAGGGGCAGCAGCTCATCGCCGGGCTCCCGTCCGCCGGTCCCGAGTACGTGATCTTCGACGCCCAGGGGCGACCGCTGGGGCAGTCGTCCGCGCCCAGCCTGACCCCGGAGCAGGTGCAGGCGCTCGGCGTGCGTGCCCAGGCGCTGCTGGCCGGCGTCTTCCGCCCCACCGAGACCTCCCCCGGGGACCTGCCTGCGGAGTTCTCGGTGCTGCGGCTGAGCGACGCCCCCGCGGTGCTCTGCAAGGTGAGCCGGCCGGACCCCGCGGACGAGCCCAAGACGCTGGAGAACCAGCTGCTCCAGGTGACGCTGGCCGACGCCCGCCCCTCCCTCTTCGTGGACCCGCAGCTGCGGATCACGTCCTGGAACCGTGCCGCCGAGCAGAGCCTGGGCTGGACCGCGGCCGACCTGGCGGGCAAGCCGCTCTCGCAGCTCTTCGCGGTGCCGGCACAGCTCGAGTCGCTGCTGGCGCTGGAGACCCAGAGCCCCAACTCCGAGGAGTCGGCCACGCTGGTGCGCGGGGACGGCACGGTCGCCGAGGCGCGGGTGGAGTGCCTCACGCTGCTCTCAGACACCCGCGAGTCGGTGGGCCACATGGTGCTGGTGCGCCTCTCCGAGGACGAGCCCCGCGGGGCCGCGAACCGGCTGGTGGAGAAGGAGCGGCTGGCGACCATGGGCGAGCTGGCAGCCCAGCTCGCCCACGAGCTGCGCAACCCCATCGTGGCCATCGGGGCGAACCTCGAGTCGCTGGTGCGCGACCCCGAGCTCTCCGAGGACCACCGCAGCGTGCTCTCCGCGGTCCGGCGCGAGGTGGTGCGCATGGACATGCTGCTCAAGGACCACCTCGCGGCGCGCCACGACCTCTCCTTCGCGGAGGTGGACGTGGGCGAGGCGCTCGCCGAGGCGGCGGGGGTGCTCGAGGGCGCGTTCCGCAGCGCCGGGAAGCGGCTCTCGGTGCAGTGCGCGCCGGGGCTGCGCACGCTGGGGGACCACGACGCGCTCAAGCACGTGCTCTTCAACCTGCTGTTGAACGCGCTGGAGGCCTCGCCGACGGGAGGCGAGGTGGCCTGCAGCGCCAGCGCCGACGAGCGCACGGTGACGCTGGCCATCGAGGACCGCGGGCCGGGGCTGGCGGTGCCCGCCGAGGAGCTGTTCCGGCCCTTCTTCACCACCAAGAAGAACGGGACCGGGTTGGGCCTGACCGTGTGCCGCAAGATCACCAAGGCCCACGGCGGGGCGATGACCCTGGCCAACCGCGAGGGCGGCGGCTGCCGCGCGACGGTGGTGCTGCCGCGGCGCCGGGCCGCGGGCAACGGAGCGAGCGCATGACGACGAGAGCGGCCCAGGCCGCGCCCGAGTTCTTCACCCTGGTCGTGGACGACGAGGAGCTCTTCGCCCAGGCCATCCGGCGCGAGCTGGAGCGGCTGGGCATCGGCTGCGACCTGGCCTTCAACGGCCGCGAGGCGCTGCACCGGGCCGAGGGGCGGCGCTACCACGCCATCCTGCTCGACCACCGGCTGCCGGACACCGACGGCCTGCAGCTCATCCCGCTCCTTCTGGGCAAGCAGCCCGGCGCGGCGCTGGTGATGATGACCGCCTACGAGACCATCCGGAACGCGGTCGAGGCCATCCGCCTGGGGGCGGACGACTACCTGGTGAAGGAGCCGAGCCTGGCCCCGCTCATCGAGCGGGTGCTGGAGCTGCGGCGCCGCGAGGGACTGAGGAGGGCCGCGGGGAAGGACCAGCCGCGCTCGACGCTCCTGGGCCGCTCTCCGGGTCTGCTGGAGGTGGTCGAGCAGCTGCGCAAGATCGCCCGGTCTCCCGACACCACGGTGCTGATCACCGGAGAGACCGGGGTGGGCAAGGACGTCGCCTGCCGCTTCCTCCACGAGCTGACGCGGCCCGAGGGGCCGCCGCTGGTGGCGGTGGACTGCCTCTCGCTGCCCGAGAACCTCGCCGAGAGCCTGCTCTTCGGCCACGAGAAGGGCGCCTTCACCGGGGCCGACCAGGCGCGCGCGGGGGCCTTCGAGGAGGCGCGCGACGGCACCGTGTTCCTCGACGAGATCGGCGACATGAGCGCCACGCTGCAGGGGAAGCTCTTGCGGGTGCTGGAGAGCCGCGCCTTCCGCCGCGTGGGCTCGAGCAAGGAGCAGCCGCTCCGGGCGCGGGTGGTCGCTGCGACCAACCGCGACCTCAAGGCGCTGGTGCCCCAGGGCGTGTTCCGCCAGGACCTCTACCAGCGGCTCTCGGTGTTCCCCATCCACATCCCGCCGCTGCGCGAGCGCGGCGACGACGTGCTGGTGCTGGCCGAGTTCTTCCGGGGCTACCTCGCCGAGAAGCTGGGCAAGGAGGTCGAGCCGCTCTCCGAGGCCGTGTGCGAGCGGCTGCGGGGCTACGACTACCCGGGCAACGTGCGCGAGCTGCGCAACATCATCGAGCGGGCGCTGATCACCGCCGAGGGCCCGCGGGTGGAGCCCAAGCACCTGCCGCAGCGGGTGCTGGAGGCCGCGCGCCGCGCCGAGGCGATGGAGCCGCCGGTGCCGTTCGACTTCGTCCCCGGCATCGACACGCTGGGCACGCTCGAGCAGCGGATGATCAAGGAAGCGATGAAGCGCGCCGGCGGGGTGCGCACCGAGGCCGCGCGGCTGCTGGGCATCAGCCGCTACCAGCTGCTGCGCCGGCTCGAGAAATACGGCATCGTCACCGACGACGGCGAGGCCGACGAGTAACGGTCATGGCATCCAGCGCGAACCCCCAAGGACTCTGCGTCACCGGTGGGGAGAGGAGTGTGCGCGAGGTCGCGGCGCGCCTCGCCGCCCACCCCCAGCACCTCCAGGAGGTTCGGCTCGATCTGCTGGAGAGCCTGGGCGACGACGCGTTCGCGCTGCTCCGCGCCCAGAACGTCGTGGCCACCTGCCGTCCGAAGAGCGAGGGCGGCGGCTTCCAAGGCTCGGAGGACGAGCGAGCGCAGGTGCTGCGCCGTGCGCTCGCCCAGCGCCCGGGGTGGCTGGACGTGGAGCAGTCGGCGTCCCGCACGCTGCGCGACGAGCTCTACGCGGCGTCCCGCGGCGGGCCCACCCGCCTGCTCCTGTCCTTCCACTGCTTCCAGGGCGCAGGCGCGGGCCTCGACCGGGCAGAGTCGCTCGCCCGCGAGCCGGCCGACGCGCTGAAGGTGGCGGTGTCGATCGACGACGCCGCGGAGCTCACTGGCGTCCGCGCGCTGCTCGCCCGGGAGGAGCGCCCCGTGGTGCGCCTGGGGATGGGCGACGCTGGCCTGCTCTCCCGCGCCCTCTACCGGCAGTTTGGCTCGCCCTGGACCTACGTGGTCGCCGACGGGGTCGCCCCCACCGCACCGGGACAGCTCACCGTCTCGCGAGCCGCGGCCTACCGACTGCTCGAGGAGGGGCTGCGGCCCATGGGCGTGCTCGGCGGTCCGCAGGTCCTGCACTCCAACGGACAGCGCGCCTACAACACGCTCTTCGCGCGCCGCGCCCTCCCCTTCCACTACCTGCCGGTGGTGACCTCGCGGCCCGCGACGCTGGATCTCCTCGAGGCGCTGGGGTTCGCCGGGGTCTCGGTGACGATGCCGCTGAAGGAGCAGCTGGTCCCGCTGGTCCACGAGCTGGAGCCCGAGGCACGGACCATCGGCGCGGTGAACACGGTGCGGTTCGACCAGGGGCGGCGCTGGGGTGGCAACACCGACGTGGTGGCGCTGCGGGCGCTGCTGCCGAGGGGCGACGGCGCCGCGCTGATCCTGGGCGCGGGCGGGGCCGCCCGTGCCGCCATCGTGGCCCTGCACGAACTCGGCTGGCGGGTCTTCATCGCCAACCGCACGCCCGAGCGGTCCCAGCGCCTCGAGGCCCTGGGGGCCCGGGCAGTCCAGTGGGAAGCGCGAGGGCAGACGCCGTTCCAGGTCCTGGTCAACGCGACCCCCTGCGGAGCCGACGGCACGAGCGACCCGCTGCCTTCGGGCGTGTCGCTCGAGGGGAAGACGGTGTTGGACATGGTGGTCGGCAGCGCCCCCACCCCGCTCATGACTCGCACTCTCTCGGATGGCGGCCGCGCCATCCCCGGGTCGGAGATGTGGGTGCACCAGGGGGCGGCCCAGATGCGCGCCCTGGCAGGGCTGGAGATCTCCGTCGCCGACCTGCGCGAGCTGCTCCGTGGCTGAGCCCCTGCGCCTGTCTGCCCCTGGCTCGAAGAGCCTGACCCAGCGCGCACTGGTGCTGGCCGCGCTCGCGCACGGAGAGAGCGTGCTGGAGGGACCGCTCGACAGCGACGACTCCCGGCACCTGCGCGCGGCGCTGCAGCTCCTGGGCGCGAGCATCGATGCGTCCAGGGCCTCGTCGTGGACGGTTCGCGGTGGAGTGCTCCGTGCGCCTTCCAGCCCCGTGTACTGCGGTGACGGCGGCACGGTGATCCGCTTCCTCGCGCCCATCTCCCTGGTGCTGGAGCCAGGTTCTGACGAGCTGGTGCTCGACGGGAGCGCCCGACTCGCAGAGCGGCCGCTCGACGCGTTGCTCTCGGCACTCGCGACGCTGGGGGTCGGCTCGCGGCGGCTGGACGATGCGCGGGCACTCCCGGTGGCGCTGCGGCGCAGCGGGCCAGCCAGTGACCGGGTGTGGGTGGACTCGACGGTCTCGAGCCAGTTCGCAAGTGGCCTTCTGATGGTCGCGCCGCTGCTGCCTTCCGGCTTGGTCGTGGAGGTGGACGGCAACGTCTCGCGTCCCTACCTCGACCTCACCGTCGGGGCGATGCGCGCCCAGGGCGCAGTCGTGAAGGAGGCGCCCTCCGGGACCTTCCGCGTCGAGCCCGGGCGCTACCACCCCGGCACGGTGGCGATCGAAGGCGACTGGTCCGGCGCTGCCTTCCTCCTCGCCGCCGGCTTCGTCCAAGACCGGCCGGTGGTCGTGGAGAACGTCCGCACCGACTCGGCCCAGGGCGACAAGGCCATCGCCGGCTTCCTTGAGGAGTTGCGA
>CAZAIE010000601.1:0-5207 GCA_964485035.1 uncultured Myxococcaceae bacterium
CGGTCACCTGCTGGATGGCGTCCAACTCCTTCAGCGCCGCCTCGAAGCGCGGGCCCTGCGCCGCCTTGTGCTTCGCCTCGATCTCGGGCGTGAAGCCGCGGCCCGCGAGCTCCACCTCGTCGCGCGCGACGCCGGCGCCGTCCGACCCCGGCTTCTCCGAGAGCCGCACCTCGCGCTCCACCACCGCGGCCCGCTGCAGCCAGCCCGACTTTCCGCCCACCTGCACCTGGTACCAGTACTTCTTCTTGTCGGTGGCCCGGCGCTCCAGCACCTGCCCGCGCTTCACCTCCGCGACCGGGTCGGCCAGGAAGTCCGGCTCGGCGAGCACCTTGGCCCGCGTCGCCCGCACCGTCACCTTCTCCCCCGCCGCGAGCGCCACCGTGGAGCCCAGGACGCCGACCGCCAGGATCAGCCCGAGTCGCCTCGTTCGCATGGTCACTTCTCCTTCATCCGCCAGACCCCGTCCCAGTCCGGGGGCGGGGGGTGCTGCAGGAAGTGGACGCACCGCTCGACGTAAGTCTTCGAAGGCCCGTCGTCCGGCCGCACGACCAGGGCGCGCTCGAACCGGGCCTGGGCCTCGGCGAAGCGCTGCGCGCGGTAGGCCGCGAGGCCCTCGAGATAGAGCTCCACCGCCTCGCGGACGACCGGGTCCACGCGCCCCTTCTCGGCGAGCACCTCGTAGACCGTCACCGGCTTCAGCTTGCCCTTCACCGCGAGCAGGTCCAGCTCGCGCGCGTCGAACTCGCTGCCCGTCGCCGCGAGACACGTCTCGCTCACCATCAGCGTCGTGCCGTACGGCTTGTTGGCGCCCTCCAGCCGCGAGGCCAGGTTCACGGTGTCGCCGATGAGGGTGAAGTTGAACTTGTGCCGCGAGCCCATGTGTCCGGCGATGGCCGGCCCGGTGTTCACCCCGGCGCGCGCGATGACCAGCGTCTGGAAGTCGCGCTGCCACTTCTCCCGCAGCTCGTCGCACCGGCGGCGGATGGCCAGCGCCGCGCGCACCGCCTTGCGCGCGTGCTCCGGCTCGTCCACCGGCGCGCCCCAGAACGCCATGATCGCGTCGCCGATGTACTTGTCGACGACCCCGTCGTGCTCGAGCACCAGGTCGGTCATGTGCGTGAGGTAGTCGTTGAGCAGCCGCACCAGCCGGCGCGGCTCGAGCGCCTCGCTGAAGCTGGTGAAGTTGGCGATGTCGGAGAAGTAGACGCTCACCTCGCGCTGCTCGCCCCAGTCCAGCGAGAGCCGCTCCCGGTCCTTCTTCAGCTCGCGCAGGATGACCGGCGAGGTGTAGCGGCCCACCGCCTCCTCGGCGAAGCGCCGGTCGCGCGCCTCGAGCGAGTTGGAGACCGCGAGCGTGAAGAGCACCGTGCCCACCGAGCCCGCGAGCGCGGTGCTGAACGTCAGCCACAGGTCCTGCGTGCGCATCGCCCAGTCGCCCAGGCCCCACAGCCCGGCAGCGGCGACGAGCAACAGCAGCCCGGTGCCCACCAGCGCGAGCCAGCCCGCCGAGACCCGCGCGGAGATCGCCGCGACGCCCAGTGCCAGCAGCAGCGCGAGCACGAACGTCACCAGCGCGTCCAGCCAGCCCGAGGCGCGCCGCACGCTGCGTCCGGTGGAGAGGTTGTCGTAGGCAACGACGTTGACCTCGCCGCCCAGCGACGCGCGCGAGACCGGCGTGGGACGAATGTCCTTGAGCGCCGCGGCGGAGGCGATGACGAAGACCACCTTGTCGCGGAAGAGGTCCGCGGCGAGCTCCACCGACTTGCCCTTGCGCGCCAGGGCCTGCGCGCGCAGCACCTCGTAGGCTCCGATCCGGGTGTACGCGCGATCGTTGAAGCGCAGCCCGAAGGAGCCCTCGGCGTCGAGCCGCAGGCGGCGAGGACCGAGCACCAGCTCGCCACCCGAGAGCGCGGGTTGGAGTCCAGGCTCGGCCTGGAGCACCGCGGCCAGCGCCAGCGAGGGATAGACGCGGCCCTGGTGGAGCACGAGAGGCGCATAGCGCCGGAAGACCCCGTCGGGGTCGGACGACTGGGAGACGCTCCCCAGCGCCGCTGCCGCGGTCGCGAGTGCTCCCGCGGGCGGGTGCAGGCCCTCCCGCCGCGGCAGCGTCGTCCCAAGAGGAACAGGAACCTGGAGAGCGGCCTTCTCCTCGACGAACGACTGGACGTCGAGCGCACCGGCGAGCTCTTCCGGCGAGAGCCTCCTCGGCGCGGGCGGCAGCACCTCCAGCGACTCGAACAGCGCCTGCAGCGGCTCGGCCTGGCCCAGGCGCTCGAGCGCCTCGCGGACCTCGGCCTCCCCCGCCAGTCCGCCGATCAGCAGATCCACCCCCTCACCCGCGGGGACGAGGAAGGTCCGCACCGACCAGGCCTGCAGGGCGAAGGCCACGCGCTGCGCCTCGGCGCGGCCGGCGAAGCGGGCGAGCGGCGCCACCCAGTCGCCCTCGCTGCTCCGGTGCCGCTCCCTGCGCTCCTTGGGCAGGGTCATCCCCAGGACCACCCGGCCCGACTCCTCGATGGGTCCGGCGAACGCCTCCACGTCCTCGGTGGCCCCGCGCAGATCCTCGAAGACCCAGTCGAAGACCACCGCCCGCGCGCCGGCTTTGCTGGCGTAGGTCACGAGGTGTCCGAAGAGCGCCCGGTGCCAGGGCCAGCTCATCCCCAGGTGCTCCTCGACGTCCTGGAGGTCCTGGTCGCCGACCTCGACCACCACCACGTCCTTGGGAGCGGCGACCGACCGCGCGGACGCGGCCTGCCAGGCGTCGTGGGGGACGCGCTCGAGGACCGTCATCCAGGCCGGCTGGACGAGGGCGAAGAGCGCGGCGAGCGCACCGACGGCCGCTCCACCCGCGGCGGCGAGGAGGTGGTTGCGGTGGTGGCGGGCGAAGTCGCGCAGCACTCGGGTCACCTCGGGTCGGAGGAGCGAACGGCGTGAGGGTCCTGCTCTCCCTGCGAACGGCCCCGGCCCTGCGATCCGTGCGCGGCATGATAGCCGAGCAGGCCAACACCAGTCGTCCGTTCGCCTGCCTCCCAAGAAACCACGGCAGGTAGTAGATCGTTCGCTCGCAGTCACGACCGCCCGGAGGAGGCCATGGTCCGACCAGCAGTGAGCTTCGCAGTGCTGATGATGTGCGTGGGCTGTGGCGCCACGGATCCCAAGTGTTCCCCGGCCAACTGCCAGGGCTGCTGCGCCGGCGATGTCTGCAAGGTGGGCACGGCAGACGACGGGTGCGGCGGCGGCGGCATCGCCTGCACGGCCTGTGAGTCGGGGAAGTCGTGCTCCTCAGGCCAGTGTCAACCGACGGTCACGTGCACCCCGTCGAACTGCCAGGGTTGTTGTCAGGGAAGCGTCTGCCAGGCGGGAAGGTCCACCTTGCAGTGCGGCAGCCACGGGACCACCTGCACGGCCTGTGGCGCAGGCATGGAGTGTTCGACGGGGGTGTGCCGGGCGTGCGCCTCGAACAATGCCTGCGGAAGCACCTGTTGCGCTTCGGACCAGGACTGCGTGGACGGCGTCTGTCGCACGGCATCCTGCAAGCAGGTCACTTGTTCACCGGCGTGTGAAGCGTGGAACATGCAGATCTGCGACACCAACTCCTTTGCCTGTGTGTCCATGCGGGAGTGCAGTCCCTTGTGCAAGACCGACGGCACCGAGTACTGCAACTACGTCTCCGGTCAGTGCCAGACGGTGCCTCCCTTCAAGACCTGCTCGCCCCCCTGCACAAGCACCCAGTACTGCCAAGATGGAGCCTGCAGGAAGATCCCCGTCTGCACGCCCCCGTGCGACCTGACGGGCAAGGGAGAAGCCTGCACGTACTCGCCGTGACTCGAGCGGCCCCGCCGCGAGGGAAGGTGCTGCTGGTGGCCGCGACGGGTCAGCTCCGACGTCCGCGGAGTTCCCCATGTCCCTCCGCACCGCGCTCATCCTCGCTGCGCTGACGGCCGCCGCTGCCTCCTTCCTCGGCTACGCGCCTCTGCACGCCCTCGAGGGGAGGCTCGCTCCTCCTCGCCATCGCCCGCACCCGCGGGAGCGGGCGGAGCTGCCGCGAGGTCGGCTCGGACCGGGGGAACGGCTTCGCCTCCTGCAAGGAGGTCTGCAGCGGGCGGGACAAGGTGTGCACGCCGAAGTACTGCCAGCGCCGCAAGTCGCGGGAGGTCCCGAAGTACCGGACCGTGCAGAAGCGCCGCGAGGTCTGCCGCGAGTACAAGCAGGAGCCCCGCTTCGCGGACTGGCTCGCCTGGAAGGAGCGCGTCTTCCGCGACGAGGAGAAGCGCACCGCCGAGGGCACCGGCCACCCCGTGCTCTGGCCCGCGCTGGCGCCGCAGGCCCCCGAGGAGCAGCGGCTGGAGCGGTCGGGCCGGTTCTTCGTCGAGCTGCGCACGCGGATGGGGACCCGCGACACCTTCGAGCCGGTGACCGAGGAGCTGTACGGGAGCTTCCGCGACGGGTCGGTCCACGCGATCGAGCGGTCGGAGGGCGGCCTGGTCCCGCGGCTGACCCGGTGAGGGAGCCTGCTTCGTCCGTCCCCTGCTTCGCCGATACAATCCGCGCATGCCCGCGCTCACCTTCCCCCGGACCCACCGGAGGTTCTGCTCCAACTCGCTCAAGGTCGCGGTGGTCGACATGCCCCAGGCGTGCACCGCCGCCGTGGCCTGGGTGGTTCGGGTCGGCAGCCGCGACGAGCTCCCCCGGCTCAGCGGCATCAGCCACTTCGTCGAGCACCTCAAGTTCCGCGGCTGCGAGCGCTACCCCGACGAGGCGGCGATGCTCGCCCGCTTCGCCACGCTGGGCGCGCTCTCGAACGGCCAGACCGACCAGGAGGCCACCTGCTTCCACCTGGAGGTCCTACCGGATCAGCTGGGGGGCGCCATCGAGACGCTGGGCGAGATGGCCTGCTCCACCACCTTCAACGGCGTGGAGGTCGAGCGCCGCGTGGTGCTGGACGAACTCGGGCTGCGGCTGGACCCCGAGGGCATGCCCTGGGAGCTGCCGCTGGTGATGCTGCAGACCCTGTGGCCCAACCACCCCTTCGGACAGCCCATCGCCGGGTCCCCGGCGGCGCTCCAGGCGGCCACGGTGGACGACTGCAGGGCGCACCTGGCGCGGTTCTACACCGCGGACAACTCGGTGGTGGTGGTCGCCGGCAAGGTCGACCCCGAGGAGGCCTTCGCGGCGGTCGAGCGGCACTTCGCCCGCCTTCCCCGCGC
>CAZAIE010000602.1:0-5167 GCA_964485035.1 uncultured Myxococcaceae bacterium
GCAATGTGCAGCGCGCTCACGTCGAGCGGAAGACGGCGTTCGTGCAGCGGTTACGATGTCCGGCACTCCGAGACGCACCACCTGCTCCGGACGCTGGAGACCGAAGGCCCACTCCCCGCTCGCGGTCTGCTCCGCGACGTTCGCGCCCAGAAGACACGTGGTGCCCTCCAACAGGCACCTTCTGAACCACTCACTGCGGGTCCTCGGCGCGGCGAGCACCTGCGCGGCACACATCGCGACCACCTGCGCCAGGCGCGAGGTCTCGAGGAACGTCGCCGGCTCGGCGACCAGCTCCGTGTATCGGCGATCGCGCTCGACCGGATCGGGCGTGTCGTAGAGGAAGGCCGAGACCTCGTCCGGAAGCTTCGGTGCAGCCTCCAGTCCCTTGAGCAGATGTCCTCGAAGGCACGAGAGACACGGCGTGGCGTCCTCGGGGACCACCGTCGTGACCTCGAAGTAACGCGCCCGCGGATACGCGTAGCCGACGACGTGGGGAATCCCTGCGCGCCACAGCTCCGCGGCCAGCGCCGCACCGGTTGCAGTCCCGTCCGCGAGCAGCACCACGTCCGGGCGGTCGCGCTCCAGGACGTCCACCAGCGACTCCTCGCCCGGCGCCCACGCGTTCGCGATCGCTCGAGCGCCAAGACGCGAGGCGAGCACCGAGGCCTTCGGCTGCCCGACGTCCTCTGCACCGAACCACTGCCGGCACGGGTTGAAGGCGCTGACCACGCCGCCATCCATGAAGGTGAAGCGACCCCCCAGCGTCGCGAGCTGCCTCGCGGCCTCCGACCCGACCGAGCCGCAGCCCAGCACCAGCACGTGGGCACCCCGCTTCACGACCGGAGGCGCGACCACCGTCGGCCTCGTCATCGAGAGCTCGAACGGCCAGCGCCCCCCCGAGACCCAGAACCGCCCGGACGGCCACTCGGCTCTCGCCAGCAGCGCATCACGGATCCGCCGCGCGACCGCGTGGCTCAAGGTGAGGTGTCCGAACAGATCACCCGCTGGCGAGGACAGCGTGACGCGGCCCGGACTGAAGACCGCCCAGGCCAGCTCGCCGGGGTGGCCCAGCACACCTTCCATCTCGAGGTCGGCCGCGGCATCGGCGCTGACCGGCGCGAGCGGATCCTCCGGATTCTTCCAGCGCAGGTAGGCCTCGAAACCCTCGCCCGCCGTTCGATCGGGCCGCGTGGAGAACAGCCACGGCAGCGGCCAGAGCGCCGGCTCGTCCTCCCGCAAGGCGTAGCGCCGCAGCATCGAGCCCCCGAGCAGCTCGAGGATGCGTGCGCAGGTCGAGAGGCCCCGCACGCCCACCGTGAAGCGCGACAGTCCCTCGCCTAGCAGCGGCCTCACGCGCGCGAAGTAGTCGGACACGGCAGCACCTCCTGCAGACGTGAAACGGCACGCACCAGGAAGTCGGCGCGGAACCACCCTGGCTCCGGCAACGCCAGCTCGAAGGTCCGACCCGACCAGCGGTCCCACGCCACCAGCCGCGGAGCGATCGAGGGAAACTCGCGCCGCACCAGCGCCAACAGCGTCGCCCTCTCGGACGCCGGGAGCTTGAGCCGCAGCCAGCCGTCGAAGAGCTCGTCGCGGCGCGGCTCGAGTCCCTGCGCCCGCGCCTTGGCGAGCCACCTCGAAGCGACTCGCCCCGCGGTGCTGGACTCCCAGTCACCCTGGAGCGCCCAGGAAGCCTCGCGCGATCCGTCCGGCACGACCTCGGCGAACCCCAGGTCGTGCTGCGCACCGTCGCCATCCAGCGCGAAGCACTGGAGCTTCCACAAAGGCTGCGCCTCCGCGCCTCCCAGGCACGCGATGATCGAGAAGCTCGCGGCGAGCCCCGCCTCCCGGTTCTGCGCGAGCTGGGGCCGCAGGTGTCCGACCCGGTCGGTGTGCGAAGGAGCCGTCGAGCCGCGGGCGAACGGGTGCGAGTGCAGGAAGCCGCACGCACGCAGCAGCGGGTGCCTCGCCAGGCGCGCGTCGATCTCGGGAGCGATCGCCGCGTCCGCGAACGAGAGCGCGTGCACCCGCAGACTCTCGTTGCGCTGCAGGTGCGCCGGGACGCAGACCACCTCGGCCAGGACGACCTCCTCGAGGTCCTCGAGCTGCAGGGCAGGCCCGGGCAGCGCCGGCTTGCGGGGCCGCAGCGCCAGGAGCGGCACCACGAAGCCCTCCCGCGGATAGACCCGCCAGAGCTCCCGCGCGATCTGCGCGTACGCGCTCGCGGTCACCCGGACGCGGGGAAGGCCGGCCTTCATCTCGCGGTCACGATCGCGAACGAGTCGTGCCTCCCGTCGGCGTAGTTCAGGAGCTTCACCGCGTGCGCGTAGGCCCGCTGCTGCACCACCTCGCGCACGGTCAACTCCGGCCGCCACTGCCCCGACGCGAAGAGGCACATCACGCCGCTGCTCAGGAGGTGGCAGGTGTGGCTCGGCACCCGCTGCGGCATCCCCGCGACCTCGAAGAGCCCCGGCAGGTAGCTCACCTCCACCGGCTGCGACGGGAACGCCGCGGGGTACGTCACCACCAGCGGCACCAGCAGGTACGGCCCGATCCCGGCCTGCTCTCCGACGACGTGACCCACCGGCGGCTTCCTTTTGAGCACGGGACCGACCCTCGCCAGCGAGCCGATGCCGATCGGAGGCAGCGTCCCGAACCACGCGAGCCGCAGGCCTCGGGGCAGGCTCCTGCGCGGATGCTCCTTCGCGCACACCGCGCACGAGAGCCCGCGGCGGAACACCACCGGCCCACCGCACTCGCAGCGCTGGAACGCGCCCGGCTCGCCCAGCGTCAGCACCCAGCGCGGGAAGTGCCGCTGCATCTCCTCCGCCTCCAGGCGCAGCCGGTCGACGCCGGTCCTCGGCGCGCTGAGGAAGGAGGCCGCCGTCTCGAGGTCCAGCTCCCACTCCACGCGTTCCAGCACTCCACCCTTCGTCCGGCGCGGGAACATCTGGGCGACCATGGCGACCTCCTTCCGACGAGCGGCCTCACGCGAACGTCGCGCGCTCCAGCGAGATGCGGGTCTTCTCTTCGCTCCTCACCGGCCGGTCCGAGGCGATGTCCGGCTCGGACGCCTGCGCCGGCTCGGGGCTGTGCGCGGTGCCGTCCGGGAAGAAGCGCCCGTCCCCGCGGTCGAGGTACACGGACCCGGACGCGGGGCAGAAGCGTCGCGTGGAGCCCAGCGCGTCGTGGCCCGCCAGCGTCAGCGGGTTCGCGCAGCAGGTGCAGCGTGGTTGCAGCCTCCCGGCCACCTTCGGTTCGTTCGCGCTCATCGACCGCTCCTTTCGTGCTCCAACGATGGACCTCACTTCTTGCGCCCGCGGCTCACCCCGCCCTGGGAGATCTCCGCGAGCCCTGCGTCCAGCAGCGCGTCGATGGCCCGCGCGTCGAACACCGCCTCGGTCGGGCACAGCGCCCAGCGGCCGTCCACGCTCCGGTGCGGCTCGTGGCTCTTGAGGCAGCGCACCGCGTCCCCGTGTCGCTCCAGCGGCTGGCGCGGACGGCAGCACTGGCAGAGCCCGAAGGGCAGGTCCTCGACCAGGCAGAAGCCGCGCGCCCCCGGCAGCCGCAGGTGCTCCTTGCCCGAGGCGACGCACACCAGGTGCGAGGTCTTCGGCGGCTGGATGAGGATGCGCCGCGGCATGCAGCACTGGCAGGTCCCGAACCGCAGCCGCGCCAGCTCGAGGTAGTCCCCCGCGTCGTTGGCGATGTACTCGGCGCGGCAGGCCTCGCAGCGCAGGACCCAGCCGTCCCAGCGCACCGGCTTGCTGCAGTGGCCGCACGTCGCCGGCGGGGCCTCGGCCTCGACGCGCGCGTCCTCCGGGAAGAGCGCCACCTCGGGCGCGATCTCCAGCGACGGGTAGACCAGGTGCGCCGGGTCGTGCCCTGCGTTCGCGGCGCGCTCCTGACCGCGCAGCGCCGGGGTCGCGCTCGCCTGCTGCGGGGCGTGGCCGGCGAGCGCCGCGAACCGGGTCGAGAGCCGCAGCGTGTACGCCGTCCCGTTCTCGATCGCGTGGCCGCGCTCCGCGCTCAGCGTCAGGCTGTGCACCTCGGGCTCCACCTCCCCGCGCGCGACCGTCGCCCCGCCGGCCGAGAGCTCCACCTCCACCCGGTCCGCGAACCCGGGCCCCAGGTCCCAGTACGCGGTCAGCCGCCGGTCCTGGGGCATGAGCAGGAGCCGCCCGACCCGGGCCACCTCGCGCGAGAGGTCCGGCTCGGCGGTGTCGCGCAGCGGCGCCAGCCCCGCGCGCGGGGTCACGCTGTGCCAGCTCGAGAGCCGCGCCTGCTCGCCGTCGCGGGCCAGCAGCGCGACCCGGTAGCGCTGGTGCCGGCTGAGGTTCGCGAAGCGGTAGCCGGTGAGCGCGCCGTCGAGGAGCAGCGAGGTGTAGGCCGGGCGCGCCCCGGTCCTGACCAGCAGCACCTGCCAGGCCGCCGCCGTCCCCTGCCAGCCCATCGTGATCGACCCGTCGCTGGGGGTCTGGATGTCGAGCTCGGGCTTCATGGCGTCTCCAGGTTTCCGTCGCGACCCGGTCAGGCCGCGCGGGCCTTCACCACCATCGAGATGCGGCAGTGGAGCTGCGGCGCGTCCTTCACCACCCGCTTGAAGTCCTCGCCGCGGATGGCCAGCACCGTGCACTCGTCCACCGCGACCACCGAGGCGTTGCGCTCGAGGGCGCGGAAGGGCGCGGTCTCGCCCACCAGCTGTCCGGGGTGGAGGATGACCGGGGCGCCGTTGACCAGCAGCGGGGCGTTGCCCTTGAACACCTGGACGCGGCCGGCGGTGAGCACGAACACCGTCTTGCTCTTCGAGCCCTCGCGGATGAGCGTGGTCCCCGGCGAGAGCGTGTGGCGCTCGGCGGCGCGCGCCAGCTCGTCCACCGTCGAGACCGGCAGCGGGGCGAGGATGTCCACCGACTGGATCTCGGTGCGCTTGGCCCAGAGCGCCTGGAGCTGGCCACCGAGGTTCTCCTGCGCGGCGAAGCGGCGGAAGGACTCCGCGGGGACGCGCAGCACGCGCACTGGGGTTAGCGCCTGGACCGTAGCCGAGCGCGGGCGACCCATCACCACCGCCATCTCCCCGAAGAGCTCGCCGGGGTGGATCTCCGCGACCTGGTGCGGCCGGCCCTCGCCGTTCGCCGCCAGGACCGCGAGCTTGCCGCTGAGGACC
>CAZAIE010000603.1:0-5167 GCA_964485035.1 uncultured Myxococcaceae bacterium
GGCTGGTGGAGCTGGCGGTGAAGAACGCGCGGTCGGTCGGGGCCGGCCACAGCTTCTTCGTGTTCCTGCAGAACGGCTTCCCGGTGAACGTGCTCAACCAGGTGAAGCAGGTCCCCGAGGTCTGCCGCATCTTCTGCGCGACGGCGAACCCCACCGAGGTGGTGGTGGCCGAGACGGAGCAGGGCCGCGGGATCCTGGGGGTGGTCGACGGCGGGTCGCCGCTGGGCGTCGAGAACGAACAGGACGTGGCGGACCGCAAGGCCATGTTGCGGCGCTTCGGCTACAAGTTCTGACTGAGTGGCGGCCCATGCCGGCCGGCCCGCTCAGGTCAGGTCGGTTGGGGCAGCGATTGCGCCTGCTCCAGAGCCGGTGCTAGACCCATCGGGTCGCGCCCGGGCCGGGGCGGCGAACCTTCCAGGAGGAAACGATGAAGAGGACTCTGGTGCTAGCGATGTCGATGGCGCTCGTGGCGTGCGGCGGCGGCGTGAACAGCAAGGAGGACGCGGCGAAGGTGGTGCAGCGCCTCGGGGCGATCGGCGCGGGGAGCACCTCCACCGTCCAGTCCGGCCTGACCTCCTCGAAGCTGTTCAACGTCAGCGTCACCGGGAAGTCCGGCACCGCGACCGCGAGCATCGACCTGGACATGGACATGGACATCAGCCTGACCAGCGTCGCCTTCAACTACACGGTCGATCTGACCTTCAAGGACTTCTCGCCCGACGGCGACAACTACTACTCCGGCACCGAGAAGGTGGTCTTCTCGCTCAACGCGGCCTCCTCCGAGAACAAGGCGACTGGCATCGTGGCGATGATCATCAAGGCCAACGTGGAGACCAAGGGCGACTACAACTCCAAGCTCACCGCCGACCTGACCATGACCCTCGACGCCTCGGTGATCAAGGCGACCAGCGGCAAGGTCTCGATGACCCTGAACGGCACCGTCACCGCCGACGGCACGACCTACGCCTACGACCACGAGCAGCTCGAGGTCAGCGCCGAGTAGCCGTCTACCCGCAGCTCTTGGACGGGGCGGACCGGGAGACCGGCCCGCCCTGTTGCTTTCTGGACGGTCGCTCCGCTCGTTTGGGGACTCACGAGGACGGGACCGCACCGACGGTGACACATAGGCGGGAGCCAGAACCAACCGAACGCGGGAGCACGCATGTCCAGGATGGCGGTCGTGATGGTGGTGCTGCTGACCCTGACCGGGTGTGGCGTGTCGACGAGGCCAGACCAGACCGACGCGGGGGCGATGGCCGACCACACCCTGGACCGGCACGGCGTTCTGCACCGGCCAGGGCTGAAGGACCCCACCGCGAACTGTGTCGCCTGCCACGGCGCCAGTCTTCAGGGCGACGAGGGCCCGTCCTGTACCAAGTGCCACGGCAAGGTGTGGTGACGCGGCGCTTGCTTCGCTGCGTGCTGCCCGCAATGCTGCCGCCATGAGCATCTGGGACCACATGCACAAGGCGGCGCGGGGCCCCGCGCCCACGAAGGTCGTCGTCGACGGCAGCGCCCTGGTGATGGGGTGGGACGACGGCGTGGAGACGCGGCTCGGCCTGCGCGAGGTGAGGGGCAGCTGCCCCTGCGCGGTCTGCGTGGACGAGCACACGGGGGTGCGCATCCTCGACCCGGCGACGGTGCCCGCGGACGTGGGCGCGGTGCGGCTGGAGCAGGTGGGCAACTACGCGGTGCGGGTGGTCTTCACCGACGGCCACGACACCGGGCTCTTCGACTGGGCGCTCTTGCGCAAGCTCTCCGCGGGCTGACGCCGCGCACTCAGCGGGCCTGCCCGGCGATCCACCGGTCGACTCGGCGCCACACGTCCAGGTCGAGGAGGTCGTGGCCGCGGCCCTCGAGGAACTCGAAGGTGACGTGGTCGACGCCCTCGGCGCGCAGTTCCTCGCGGGAGCGGGCGACCAGGGCGAAGGGGACCGACTCCGCGTCCTCGGTCCCGTGCACCACCAGCACCGGGCAGCGGACCTCGCGCCAGGCGCGGGCGACCGGGGCGTCGAGCAGCTGCTTCCAGAAGCGCAGCGAGCGCCCCCAGAGCAGCTCGCGCGACTCGGGGGACGCCCGCACTCGCGCCGCGGCCTCGTCGATCGCCCGGAGGTTCGCGGCGTGCTCCTCCTTCGAGATCCGCCTGCGGCGCAGCAGCTCGTCCTCGACGCCGGGCAGCACCTCCGAGAGCGGGCGCAGCCCGCCGCCCATGTTCACGATCCCGGCGATCTCGCCCGGGTGCGCCGCGGCATGGAGCGCGGCCAGCGTCGCGCCGGCAGACGAACCCACCAGGAACAGCGGACCGCGGGGACGGCGGAGCCTCACCGCCTGGACCAGCGCGGCCAGCTCGTCCTGCCGGGCCTGGAGGTCGGACTCCCTCCAGGCCGTCGTCGCGCACTCGGCGTTGGCGCGGCTCTCGGCCCAGACGAGGGCCGCGGTGCCCGAGCGCCGGGTGACGAAGCGCTCCCAGCGCGAGGCGGAGAAGCCCTGGCACACGACGCCGTCGCCCTCGAGGTAGACGGCGACGGGACCGTCTTCCGGGTGCCCCTGCGGCAGCGCCAGCACGTAGCGGAGCGGGGAGTCCGCGGGACCGTAGGTGGCCCACTCGACGGCAGGCGGAGCGGTGGCCAGCCGGCTCGAGGCGCACGCCAGGAGCGGCAGCAGGCAGGTGGCCACGAGAGGGCGGAGCGCTCGCTCCACGGTCAGGGCCGCGTCCGGAAGGACACCAGCCACTCGTCGAGCTCGGCCTCGTTGGGCGGGGCGTCGGGGAGCGGCGAGGCGGCGAGGGCGTCGTCGAGGGCGGTGAAGGCGCGGTCGAGGTTGGCCTTCCACCGGTCCGAGAGCCCGGGGGGCAGCTCGCTGCGCTCCCCGCGGCGCTTGGCCTCGATCAGCTCGCGGGCCTCGCCGAACCCGTAGCGGTCGATGAGCCTGGTGACGTCGGTCTCGATCTCCCCGGTGCGCAGCGCGTGCGTGCCGGTGAGCGCGGTGCGCAGGACGTAGAGCAGCTTCTTCGCCGAGGTGAAGTTGGTCTTCTCCCACTCCCGCAGCTGGCCGCGCGCGAAGCCGGAGTAGTGCCGGTACATCCGCTTGGAGAGCGAGCGCCGCACCAGCGGGCGCAGCTCCTCGAGCTGGGGCGAGCCGACGACCACGATGGCTCCGAGGAAGCGCTCCAGGTAGTTCCCGTTGCCCATCAGCACCGCGGCCAGCACCGGCCCGAGCTCGTTGGACGAGTAGTCGATCTCCACGCCGTCGAGGACCTCCATGCGCGAGGCGTGCGGCGCGGGTGGGTGCAGTCCCAGCAGTCGCCCCGGAACCTCGGCGTGGACGGCCTTGAGGTCGAGGTCGCTGTCGGGCGAGGGGAAGCCGTACGCGTGGGCGCCGGAGAGCGAGACCACCACGTGGCGGCGGCACGCGGCCTCCTCTTCGAGGACGATCCGCGCGGTCTGGGCCTGGTGCGGGGTGAGCATCGGCAGGGGCTGCATCGGTTGCATCATGGGGGCCTCAGTCCTCGTCGGGGTTCGTGGTCGGCTTGGGCGGTGGCGGGGCGTTTGCTCCCCACGGGCCGGGCTCGCGCAGCACGTGCCTTCGCGCGACCTCCTCGCTGAGCCGGTGGGCCAGGGCGTCGATGCGCGCGACGTCCGGGCGCGGCGGGAGCGGCGTGCGGTCCCGGGCTGCTTCCAAAGCGGGGAGCATGGCCTCGGCCTCGGCCAGCACCTCGCCGAGCGTCACCTGGCCGCGCTTGATGGCCAGCAGGCGCTCACGCATGGGGTCTTGCATCGTCAGCGCCGGGCGGCCGGTCGAGAGCCAGTCGGTGGCGACCATCACCAGCCGCAGCAGGTTGTAGGCGTTCTTCGGCCGCAGCTCGCGCGCTGGCTCGGGCTGGCTGCCTCCGTCGCGCGCGTAGCGCACCAGCGAGGCGAAGTCGCAGGCGGCGAGCAGGCCCTGGTCGAAGAGCGAGCGGTAGAGCTGCTTCACGTAGTCGCGGGCGGCCAGGAGCGCGTCGGCCCGGGTGGGCGCGGGGCGGGGCGAGACGTCCGCGAGCCGGGCCGCGACCTCGTCCAGGTTCGGGGCCATGGGCTCGCGCAGCCAGTCCAGCAGCAGCCCGCGGTGCTCGGCGAGCCGGGCGGAGTGCAGCAGCTTGCCGAGCTGGCTCAGCGCGTAGCGTCCGAAGCTCCCGAAGATCTCCGCGGAGACGAAGGCGTCCCGCGCCTCGAGGATCCACGCGCCCATCGGGTCGAGCACGCGCACCTCGGGGACGAAGAGCGCCTCCAGCGTGTTCGGGTCAGCGCGCAGGCCCTGCTGCAGCGCCTTCGGCCAGTCCCAGTAGGTGGCGCTGCCGTCCGCGGAGACGATGCAGTCCGGCGGCTCGACGAGCCCGCCGCGCCAGGAGAAGGGCAGGGCCAGAAGGCCGCGCAGGTCCGTGTCCGAGCCCTCGTCGGACAGCCCCCACGCCCGCGAGCCGACGGTGGCCTCGAGCACTGCGCAGGGCCGTAGCGCCTCCCAGTCGGCCTGTCGGCGCCGGGCGAAGCGCACCTGGCCCGGCTTGCGCGGCAGCAGCTCGTCCCGGGCGTAGGCGACGACGCCGTAGCCGGTCACCGCGACGTCCAGGCAGCCGTCCTCGCGGGCCTTCACCACCCGGCCCACCACGCCCTGGGGGATGCGCCGGTCGCCGAGCATGCGCGGCACGCGCGCGGTCACCTCGGTGCCGTGCGGCAGCGGCGGCTCGGGTGCGCCCAGCGCGGCGAAGCCCCTGGAGCGGTCGGCGGCCAACGGCTACACCCGGCGCGCGGTCATGAGGAAGACGTCGTAGGTGCGGGTCACCCCGTCCGGGCCGGTCTTGGACACCGTGTGGGCGGTGCGGAAGGCGAAGTCCGCGAACCCCGCGCGCTGGGCGAAGAGCGCCAGCTCAGGGCGCTCGAACCCCTGGTGGTGCACCCCGGTGGGGTCGGCGTGGAAGGTGCCGTCCTCGGAGTCCAGGTCGGCGAGCGCCAGCGCCCCGTCGGGCAGCAGCGCCCGGGCGGCCCGCCCGAAGAAGGCCGCGGGGTCGCGCACGTGGTGCAGGGCCATCGAGCTGACCAGGAGATCGAAGCCGGACTCCGGGCAGTCTCCCGCGTCCGCGTCCCAAGCCAGCGTCCGCACGTTGGAGACGCCGCCCGCGGCGAGCTTG
>CAZAIE010000604.1:0-5158 GCA_964485035.1 uncultured Myxococcaceae bacterium
ACGCCGCATAATTTCTTCGCGCGGCGCGACGATTTCAAAACCTAGTAGCTCAGGCTCCGAGGTGCCGGCGGACCAGGTCCAGCTCGGGGCGGGCCCCGACCAGCCGGAGGACCTGCTCGCCCGGTGACCCGCCGGCGACCAGCGAGGCGACCGCCGCACCGAGAGCCTTCGCCTCCGCCTCGTCGACGAGCTCCGGGAGCGCCTCCGAGGGCTTCGGCACCGCCTGGGTGACCAGGCGCTCGAGCTGGTCGCCCTCGAGCGGGAAGGCCAGCACTGGAAGAGTCAGGCTGTGACCCTGGCTCAAGCTCCACATGCGTCGCGGCGCCACCAGCGCCACGGGGACCGCGCCGCCTCCGGCACACGGCTCGAGGACGGCCTGCCCTCCCTTGGGAGGGAAGAGCACGTCGGCCAGGGCGAGGCGGGGAGCGAGCAGGGAGCAGAGGGTCGTGGCGGCGCCCAGGCTCGTCGCGGGCACCAGCACACACCCCCGCCGGGCGAAGACAGGCTGGATCGCCAGCAGCCGCTCGGGGCTCCTGGTGGCGTACAGCGCGACGGGACGGTCGGTGACCCGCCCGTCCCTGGCGTGAGCCGGGCCAGCGCGCTTGCGCGAGTACATGGCCTGGTCGGCGCGCTCGAGGAGTTCTTCCGCGGTCTCGCCCTTGCGCGCGGCGACCACCCCGATGGACGCGCCCATGCCGTAGCGCGCAAAGAGCGACCCCGCCTGCTTCTCGAGCCTCGCCAACGCCGCCCTGGCGAGCGGCAGACCGGCGTCCACGTAGAGCGCGGCGAACTCGTCGCCCCCTAGTCGGGCCACGACGTCCCCACGCCGCCCACTCCGGCCCAGGAGCGTCGCGAACTCGACCAGCACCGCGTCGCCTGCACGGTGTCCGAACACGTCGTTGACCTGCTTGAAGCGATCGAGGTCGAAGTAGGCCACGACCGGAGCCCTCTCGCCTCGCTGGAGCAGCTCATGGCGGAGCAGCGTGAGGAAGAGCCCCCGGTTGGCCAGGCCGGTCAACCCGTCGTGGGTCGCGTCCCGCAGCAAGCTGGACAGCGCCGGCCGGCTGACCACGACCGGTGCGACATCCTCGCGGGGAGAGCGCATGACCCAGTCCATCGCAGCCACGCGCAGGTGTACGGGGCGGCCCAGCGCCGAGGCCATGGCGCGGCGGTGCTCGACCGCGAGCTGCCACACCTCGCGAGACTGGGCCTCGCCCAGCTCCGGGTGGGCACCCAGGAGCAGGCTCAGCAGCTCCGCGTAGGGCGTCGCCGAACGCCTGGCGGTGTCGGCGACGAGTCGAGCGAGCTCCTGGTCGCTGCGGACCCGACTGAAGATGTCGCTCGAAAGCAACCTGCTCAGGTTCGACGCCAGCTTGGGGTTTGTCATCGTGCCCTCGCTCGTGGGCCTACCGAGGCGGATGGGTGCGCAGCTGCTGGGTGTGGGCGTCGTCGTCGAGGAGGACCACCGGCAGGGTGTCGCCGCGCCCCGGGCTCCAGCGGACGAGCCTGGCGTCTCCTCCCTCGACGTCCACGAAGGTGAACTGGACCTCCTTGCGCGGCAGGAGCACGTCGTGGGCGAAGACGGCAATCCAGGTACCGCTGTTGAGGTACCAGCGCTCCTTTTCCCCCGGCGCGTGGAGGGGGAAGACGACCTCCTCGTGGGTGTGTCCGAAAACCGCGAGCGGTACACCGGCGGCCTCGCAGATCTTCCGGGCCGCTTCCCGGAGAGGTCGCGGGTACGAGGGAGAGGGGAGGCGCACCAGCCGATACACCGCCAGGCTCGCGACGGCCAGAAAGAGCACGGAGTTCAGCGCCAGGGAGAGCGCGGCCTTGAGCCCGAACCCGACGCTGAGCTCGGTGATGGCGTAGCTCAGCGTGGTCCAGAGGACGACGAACGCCATGGCCGAAGCAAGGGCGGTCGCCAGGAGCCGCGCCGTCTGCCGCCCCATCGCCTTCAGCGCCAGGAGCGCGTCCGCGCCGTTCTGCTTGCAGGCATCTATCCGTCCCAGGCGCTCTCCGAGCCCGCTCGAGGCCGCCAGCTGCGCGAGCATCTCCTCGTGGGCCCCCTGGAACCTCGAGAGCACGGCGCGGTCCGCGCGCGCGAGGCGTCGGAGCACCTCTAGCGCAAAGGGCAACGTGCTCTTCGCCACGCGGAGCAGGAGCCGAGGCTCGTTGGCGACGAGCCATCGGAAATACCGCCCGCCTGCCCGCGAGCTGGGCACGATGAAGGTTATCGAGCCGAACGCGTTGTAGAGGTACCGCTGGAAGAAATTCCCCAGCGGGAGGTCAACCTCACCCGGTGCCGTGAAGCCGGCCTCGTCTCCCAACGCGCCCCGCAGCGGAAACTGAAAGGCGTTCTCGGGGTCGTACTGGCAGCCGTGCTCGACCCAGATGCGACCCGGCTCAAAGTAGAACCACGGCCGGAACTCGAGGTTGCCAATCGCTTCGGCCTTCGCGTCCGCAGCTTGGAGCGCGGCGCAGACAGAGTCTCGAACGGCCTGCTGGACGGCCCGCCAGTGCAGCTCGAGGTCATGGTTGCCGGGGAGCAAGACGACCCCGTGCCCCCGGGTCAGCAGGTGGGCCAACCCCTCCACGAACCGCGGATGGCCTCGAAGGATGTCGGCCACGATGCGCGCGGTGGAATCGGGGGTCAGCTCGCTCCCGTAGTGCTGCTCGCGCGCGGCCTGGTTCGGGTCGGGGGCCGGGTTGCGCAGGATGCGCAGGAAGTCGAACGTGTCGCCGTTGAGGATCAGCCGGACCGGCCGGCCTCTCTGCTCGGCTCGCGCGGCAAGGAACCGGCAGAAGGAGTGGAAGTCCTCGTCGTAGAAGAAGGTCTCCAGTGGGTGGAATCGGCGGGTGTGCTCGTTGAACCCGCGGCCCATGTGGAGGTCGCTCAGGATGGCGAGGTCGTGGGGGATCTCAGCGCTGGGAACGGGCTCGGCCATGGTCGGACCTGTGGGCTGTGGCGCCGCGCGGGCGCGCTATGAGCGCGGACGGTACCGGTCCGGCTGCGCGGCGTAGTCCTTGGCAGTGGCGATGTCGGGATTGAGCCACTCGATGATCGCCGCGTGCCCGAGGCTCTCCCCGTCGTGGGCGAGGTACCCGCTCACCACGTCCAGGACCCGGAAACCCCGGCGCAGCTGGAACGAGAGCGTGGGATCGACGAGCTCGCCGCGACACACCCGGACCGTGTACTCGGTGGGAGAGAGCTCCGTGTGGCCGGAGTACCCGCGCAGGCGCGCTCCAGCCCGGACGCGGAGCAGTCGCAGGCGGTTCACGAGGTCGGCGCGGGCCTCATACAGCAGGGTGCCGATGCCGTGTCCCTGCAGCTCGGGGTCGACCATCACCTCTGCACCGTAGAGCGTGCGGCCGTTGCGCGGGTCGTGGTTGGTGAACATCCCGTGGTCGGTGAAGTCCCGCCAGGCACCGCTCTGGTCGTACTCGTCCCACCGGATGACGAGGCTCGCGGCGTAGCCGACGACACGGTGGTCGTCGGCGCGAGCGGCGACGAACTGGCCCTCGGGGAACACCGTGAGGTGACTCTCGAGCTGCCGCTCGGTCCACGGAGGTGTCCCGGGGTACACCTTGGTGCACAAGGCGATGACGTCGGGGAAGTCCTCGCGGCGCAGCGTGCGCACCACGAAGTCCTGCCGCCCCGGTGGGCCGAGCCGCATGAGGTGCGAGGTGAGCGGATGCTCGCGGTTGCGCTCGGTGTCGACGAGCGGCAGGACCGTTCCGAGCGCGCGCGAGGCGCTCAGCGCCTCCAGGTCCACGTCGGCGATGACCATCGCCTCCTGGTTGGGGATGCCCTCCGCCGCGATGCCGTCACGAGAGAAGGCGAAGTCCGACGGCGTGAGGATCGCCGCCTGCCCCCAGTTGAGCGACACCGCAGGCACGGCAGGGAGGCTGCCCACCGTTGAGGACTGCACCACGTAGATCTGGTTCTCGATGGCGCGCGCATGCGCGCAGTAGCGCACCCGCAGATATCCCTGGCGGTCGTCGGTGCAGCTGGGCACCACGAGCAACTCGGCGCCATTGCGGGCATGCTCGCGCGCGACCTCGGGGAACTCGACGTCGTAGCAGATGGCCACGCCCAGGCGCCCGAAGTCGGTCTCGAACGTGGTCAGCTCGCGAATGGGCTCGACGTTCCACTCCTCGCGCTCGAAGCGCGTCATGTGGATCTTTGGCTGGCGTCCACGCTTGCCGTCGGGCGAGAGCACGTAGCTGACGTTGTGGAGGGCGTCCGTCTTCGGGTCGACCTCGAGCACCGTGCCCGCCACGATGTAGAGGTCGAAGTCGCGCGCGAGCTCCGCCATGAAGTCGACGATGGCCGGCGACTGCCGCGCCAGCTCGCGCACCTGTTGGGACATCGGGCGGCGCACGTCGCCGAGCGTCAGCAACTGCAGGCTGAAGTACTCGGGGAACACCAGCAGCCGGGCCCGGTAGTCGGCTGCAGTCTCGACCAGGCCGGCAACCTGGGCCTTGAAGTCGTCGATGCTCATCACCGGCCGGATGAAGTACTGCAGGGAGGCGACGCGAACGGTTTCCATGGCGCTGCTATAGCAAATGGTCCCGGGCAACGGCGAGGTACGGTCAGCCGGGCTGGCATGGCGTCGCGCCCGCTCACCCCACCTGGACCCGCTTCCGCCGCACCCAGTCGTAGAGCAGCCGGCCGAGCGACAGACCGTCCTTGTCCGAGAAGACGTGCTCGGCCACCTGGACCGAGAAGAGGACCTCGGCGGGGCGGTAGTCCTTGAGGCGGATGGTCCAGGTCGAGCCGGCGGGGGCCTCGAGAGTCTTGTTCAGTCCGCCCCGGGCCTGCAGGCGCATGCGCCCGCGCGGGACGAAGGTGACCGAGGACTGGCCCTCCATGAGCATCACCGTGACCGCGGGCGCGCCCTTGTCGAACGAGAGCTGCTTGCGGCCGTAGAGGCGCTCGAGCGGGTCGTTGGGGTCGGGCAGGTCCGAGGCGGGGGCGGGCGCCGCGGCGAGGGTCAGCGCGAGGGTCAGCCAGAGGGTCACACGGCGCTCCAGGAATGGGCCCCGATGTAGCACGCGCCGCGAGGTGGGCGCGAGCGTTGGTCGACTGGCTTGCGCAGTGCACGAGGAGGAGTGTCGGACCCGGCGCGTAGGCTCCTCGGCAGAGCACGCGAAAGGG
>CAZAIE010000605.1:0-5150 GCA_964485035.1 uncultured Myxococcaceae bacterium
GGGCACGGGTCCCTCGGGGACCGGAGCCACGTCGTCCTTGGACTTGTAGGGGTTGGGGTTCGCCCAGCGGTGCAGCCACTCCAGCCCCGAGGCCGCCCAGAACAGTCCCGCGCGGAGCTGCTCGGAGGTCTCGTCGTGACGCCCCTCCAGGAACCAGTCGCCGCGGGTCGCCAGCGCGGTGAAGGCGATCTTGGGCTGCCAGACGATCAGCGCCACGAGGAAGGCCAGGTTGAGCGTGAGGGTGCGCAGGATGAGGCGCGTGGAGAGCCGGGCCCAGCGCTTGGGGCCCTTGCCGTACCAGTTGCGCGACTGGAGCTTGCGGCGGAACTGCCGGGTCGCGCGGAGCTCCCAGACGACGGGGAGCACGGGGAAGAGCAGCGCCGAGACGGCCAGCGCGGCCTCGCGCGGACCGCCGAGCCAGGTCACCAGCGAGGACCCGAGCCACGCTCCCAGCAGCGGCGTCGCCAGGATGAGGCCGGCCCACGCGAGCCAGAAGACGGTCTTGAGCAGCGCGCCGAGGAGCTTCATCGGCCGAGGATGTCAGATGGGCGCTGCGCGACGCTACCGCAGCGTCCACGTCAGGTAGGCGAAGAGCAGTAGCCCGACGAGACCGCCGACGACCGCGAGCACCGCGAACCAGCGTCCCTTCCTCTGGCCCTGCTCCTCCACCTCCATGCACGCCTCGACGAGCGGGCCGAAGGCGCGGGCCTCGACCCAGCCGGACTCCACGCCGATCAGGTCGGTGGGCAGCATCCGGCCCTCGAGGATCAGCTGGCGGACCTCCTCGACCTCGGCCTCTGCGTCGGACTCGAGCACGTTGCAGGGAGGAGGCCCCGACGCGCCGCTGCTCCGGCTCCGGCGATTCCCGAAGAAGGTCGTGTTGGCCCGACCGATGCGAATGATGTCCGCAAGGTCCAGGTCGGGCGGAGGATCCGTCCGCTCCGCGCCCTCGACCCGGGTCAGGATCCGATAGCGGATGCGCATGCCGCGCTCACACCGACGCCAGCATCTCCACCCGCAGCCCGCGCGTCGCCTCGACGCGGTAGCCCGCGCCCCGGCGCGCGACCAACAGCGCCTCGACCCCAGGCAGCGCCGAGAGGGCCTTCATCGCCTCGTCGCAGCCGAGCACGCACGCCGCGGTCGCCAGGGCGTCGGCCTGCATCGCCGTCGGCGCGCGCACGGTGGCGCTGACCACGCCGTCCACCGGCTCGCCGCTCCGGGGGTCGAGCAGGTGCGTGACCACGCGACCGCCCACCTCGAAGCGCTGCTCGTAGGTCCCGCTGGTGGCGATGGCCTGGCCGGCCGGCAGCTCCACCCGCGCCAGCAGCTCAGCCGGCCGCACCGGGTGCCGCACGCCGATGCCCCAGGGCGCCCCGTCCGGCTGGGCGCCCGCGGCGCGGAGGTCGCCGCCGGCGTTGACGAGCCCGCTCAGCCCACGCTTCGACAGCTCGGCCGCCGCGCGGTCCGCCGCGTAGCCCTTGGCGATGCCACCCAGGTCGAGCCCCAGGCCCTCCGCATCGAAGGACACTCCGCTGCCGGTCACGTCCACGTGTCCCAGCCCGGTGCGCGACAGCATCTCACGGAGCTGGTCGCGCCCTGGCTGCGTGGTCGGACGCCCACCCCGAAAGCCCCAGGCCGCCATCAGCGGAGCGACCGTGGGGTCGAACGCGCCTGCCGTCGCTGCATGGATCCTGCGACTCTCCTCCAGCACCGCGCGCAGCTCGGATGAGACCGCCACCCGCTCGCGCGCCCCGCGAGCGTTGAGGCGTCCCAGCTCGCTCTCGGACAGGAAGGCCGAGAGGCCGCGCTCCAGCGCTCCCACGACGCCCACCGCGGCCTGCACCACCGCCGGGCCTGCGCCCTGGCTCGTGACCTCGAGGTAGGTGCCCATCGCCGCGAACCGGGCCACGTCCAGGCCACGGCCGCCCAGGAGCCCCAGCCAGCGACCGCGGGTCACCGCCGCCGCGCCGACCGCCAGTGCCCCGCCACCTGCGAGCAGCGCCCGCCGCGACAGCTTCGTTGCTTCCACCTTGCTCGTCATGCCTCGCCTCGCCGTCCGGCGGCCAGCGGCCGCCCGCTCACTCTTTCGCGCACACCCGCACCTCGAAGCGGCCCGAGGGCCCGCCCCGCGCGTCGCGCACCTTCTTGTCGTGTCGCCACAGAAGCCCGAGTCCCGCCGCCGTCCCCGCCAGCGCCGCCAAGGCGCTCAGACCTTCCCGCACCGCCTGGGATCCCACGCCGGCCAGCGCCCAGTACGCCAGCCCCGCTCCGAGGAACAGCCCCGCGAGCGGCACCAGGTAGACCCAGGCGCAGGCCGCGAGGAACGCCCCGTCGGCCAGCTCCAGCGTCACCCGCTGCCCCACCGCGGCCCCGGTCGCGTCGTGGGCCAGGACCCGCGTGGAGCGCTGGCCGAAGCCCAGGTTGCAGGCCCCCGTGGCATGGCAGCCGTCGCAGGCCGTGCCGCGCGCGACCTCGACCACCACGCGCCCGTCGCCCTGGCGCTCCACCACGGTGCCGCACTCGGTCATCCCTGCTTCTCCCCGGGCTCGACCTTCGCGGATGCCTCGGCGGGCTTGGGCTCAGCGGGCTTCGCGTCGGCGGGCCTGGCAGCGGGCTTCGCCGCGGCGACCGCAGCCTTGCGCTCTGCCTGGAGCTTCTTCGCCGCCTCGCGCACCTCGGGGTTCGGGACGATGCCAGGCGCCAGGTGCATCACCTTGGTCCGGCAGGCATCGACGCAGAGCCCGCACATCACGCACTTGCCGTCCACGCGCTTGGGGAGGTTGTTCTCCCAGACCAGCGCCTCGTACGGGCAGGTGCGCACGCAGAGCTTGCAGTGCAGGCACCCCACCTCGCAGACCTTGCGCACCAGCTTGGGCGCGACCTGGTTGCCGCACGCAGCGCTGAGCTTCTCGTTGAAGGGGTGCATCTGCAGCGCGACCTTGGGGCAGATCTCGACGCACTTGCCGCAGCCGGTGCACTTCGCCTCGTCGATCACCGGGAGCTTCTCGGCGCTCATGGTGATGGCCCCGAAGGCGCACACCGCCACGCAGTCGCCCAGCCCCTCGCAGGCCTGGGGGCACTTCTTGCTCCCGCCGGGGATGAGCAGGCTGACGGCCTTGCAGCTCGACATGCCGGTGTACGCCGCGCGATCGAACGCACGCACCGCGCCGCCGTTGCAGCGCAGCCGCGCCACCTGGCGCGCCTTCTCCGCCACCACCACTCCGAGGATGGCCCCGATCTTCTGTGCGGTCGCCGGCCCGCCGGGCGCACAGGCGTTGGGGTCGGCCTTGCCCTCGGCCAGCGCGGCCGCGAAGCCGGCGCAGCCCGCGTAGCCGCAGCCGCCGCAGTTCGCGCCAGGGAGCGCGTCGGTGAGCTGCCCCACCCGCGGGTCCTCCTCCACCGCGAAGGCCTTTGCCGCGCCCGCCAGCAGCGCCGCGGAGATGGCCCCGATGCCCCCCAGCACCGCGCCGCTCACCAGGATGGTCGTTGGGTCCAAGGTCAGCTCCTCACATCTTCACCATGCCGGCGAAGCCCAGGAAGGCCAGGGAAAGGATGCTCGCCGCGAGCAGCGTCACCGGCGTCCCGCGCATGGCCCGCGGGGTCTCGGCGGTGGTGTCCAGGCGCTGCCGCAGCCCGGCGAAGAGCACCAGCACCAGCCCGAAGCCCACCGAGGACGCGAAGGAGTAGACCACCGCGGCGAGGAGGCCGAAGTCCTTCTGGATGGCCAAGAGCGCCGAGCCCAGGACCGCGCAGTTGGTGGTGATGAGCGGCAGGAAGATGCCCAGCGCCTGGAACAGCGCCGGCGACACCTTGCGGATCACCATCTCCACGAACTGCACCAGCGCGGCGATGACCAGGATGAAGACCAGGGTCTTCAGGTAGGTCAGCTCCAGCGGCACCAGCAGGAACCGGTACAGCAGCCAGGTCACCACCGAGGAGACGGTCATCACGAACACGACCGCGAGGCCCATGCCCGTCGCCGACTCGATCTTCTTGGACACGCCCAGGAAGGGGCAGATGCCCAGGAACTGCGCGAGGATGAAGTTGTTGACGAACACCGCCCAGACGATGAGCTGCAGGTACTGCGCGAGCCCGAACTCCATGGCCTAGGCCCTCCTCTTCCACACGTTGAGCCCGGCCAGCAGCATCGCCAGCGTCAGGAACGCCCCTGGAGGCAGCACGAACACCAGCACCGAGTTGGCCCGGAAGCCCTGCCCGAACACGGCGAGCTCCAGCGGGGTGCCTGTGAGCAGCGTCCCGTTGCCCAGCGTCTCGCGGATGGCCCCGAGGATCGCCAGGGCAATCAGGAACCCCAGCCCCATGCCCAGCCCGTCCAGCGCCGAGCGCCACACCCCGTTGCGGGAGGCGAACGCCTCCGCGCGGCCGAGGATGATGCAGTTCACCACGATGAGCGGGATGAAGAGCCCCAGCGCCTGGTGCAGCGGGAACAGATACGCCTCCATCAGCATGTCCACCACGGTCACGAACGCGGCGATGACCACGATGTACGCCGGGATGCGCACGCCCTTGGGGATGAAGTCGCGCAGGAGCGAGATGGCGATGTTGGAGAGCACCAGCACGAAGGTCGCGGCGAGCCCCATGCCCACGCCGTTGACCAGGCTGGTGGTGACCGCCAGCGAGGGGCAGGTGCCCAGCAGCAGCACGAAGAGCGGGTTCTCGCGGAGCAGGCCCTTGGTGAAGTCCTGGGCGGCGGTCACCTCAGCCACGGGGGCCTCCAGTCGCGGCGGCGGCCGCGGCGGCGGCGCTGGCCAGCCGCGTCGAGTACTTGCGGAACGCCTCCACCGCGCGCGTCGCCGAGCGGGCGGCGGTGCGGCTGGAGATGGTCGCGCCGGTGATGGCCTGCACCGTCCCGCCGTCCTTCTTCACCTTGAGGCCACCGGCGGGCACCTCCAGACCGTGGAACTGTTTGGCGAAGACGTCCTCGCCGAGCTTGGTGCCGAGCCCCGGGGTCTCCTTGTGCGCGAGCAGCCGGATGGCGTGCACGCGACCGTCGGCGGTGACCCCCACCATGAAGGCCACGTCGCCCCCGAAGCCGTCCGGATCGGTGACCTTGATGGCCGCGCCGATGAGCTTGTCGCCCTGGAAGGCGGCGTACATCTCCGGGGCGTCGGCCTCGGCCACCTGCGCGG
>CAZAIE010000606.1:0-5122 GCA_964485035.1 uncultured Myxococcaceae bacterium
GAACGGCTGGACCCGACGCTGGACGAGGCCGCGCTCGACCTCGGCTCGCGGCCCTGGCAGGTGTTCCGCGACGTGACCCTGCCGCAGTCGATACCCGGCATCATCGCGGGGGGCCTCTTGGTCTTCATCCCCGCGGCGGGCGAGCTGGTGGTCACCTGCGCGCGGCGCCAGGGCCTGGACGTGTTCAAGCTGCCGCTGGACGGGATGGTGCCGAGCGAGTGGACCACCGCGCGGCTCTGGGACGAGGTGCTGCAGGCAGGGCGGCGGGAGGACCAGCTGCTCTTCTACCGCCACCTTCTGGGCCGCGAGACCGTGGTGCGGCAGCGGCGCCGGTCGCTGGTGCGCCTGGTGCTGCTCCACCTGGAGCTGGACCAGTTCGCCGCGGCGGAGCTGTACGCCGGGCACCTCACCGCGCTCGCGGACCCCACCAACCCCGGCATGGGCCGGCCGCTCTCGTACCTGGTCGCGCACCGCAAGTCGCGACTGGGCCGGGACCGCGCGGGCTCGACCTTCGTCGCCGAGGCCCGTCGTCGCTTCGGGGAGCTGGCGGAGCAGCCGGGGGAGCAGCGCGCCGCGCGGGCGCTGGGCCACCTCGTCCGCAGCGAGATCGCCGACGACCTGGGGGACAAGGACCTCGCGCGGGCGGAGCTTTTGGCGGTGAGCGCCGCCGAGCAGACCTCCTCGGCGGTGTTCCACGTCTACTCGCTGCGCGCCGACGCACTCTACCGCTCCCTGGACGACCGGGACGCGCTGGTGGCCTCGCTGCGCCAACTGGCCGAGCACGCCACGTTGGAGCAGGAGGACCGGCTGGACTACGCCCGAGCGGCGGTGCGCGCCCTGGTCCGGGGACGCTCCGACGACGAGGCCGACCAGGCGCTGGCC
The DNA here is from genome assembly GCA_964485035.1 of uncultured Myxococcaceae bacterium. Classification (GTDB taxonomy): domain Bacteria; phylum Myxococcota; class Myxococcia; order Myxococcales; family UBA5297; genus CAZAIE01. The sequence continues at coordinate 883 of CAZAIE010000606.1, forward strand.
CAGGCCGCCGCCGGGGTGGCGCCGGAGACCGAGCTGGGCTTCGCGCTCGCCCTCGGGCGGGCAGTGCTGGCCATCCGCGACGCCGAGCCGAAGAAGCCCGTCCGCGAGGCGCTGGTGCAGCTCTACCAGCAGCAGAGCCGGCAGGACCGGCGGCGGGCGGTGGTGCTCGACGCGGTCCAGCGGGCCAACGCGCTCGACGCCGAGCGGGTGGTGGAGGCGCTCTCTGCGCTGTACCTGAAGGACGTCCCGCCGGCCGCGGTGGAGCGGCGCGCCGCGGTGCGGCTCTACCAGCGCGCGACCGAGGGACGGGCCTACCGGCGGCTCGCGGCGGGCAGGGTGGACCGGGCCATCGCCCTCTTCTGGGAGTGCTTCGAGGCCACTGGCTCGCACGAGTCGCTGGTGGAGTGGCTGACGCTGCGCCTGCAGCAGGGCGCCTCGGGGTCCCAGCTTCTCGGCGAGCTCGATCGACTCCCGGCACGCGGGAGCGCGCGGGGCTGGCGGGCGGTCGCCGAGGTGTTCCTCGTCGCCCAGGAGCTGCCCGGACTCGAAGGGGAGGCGCACGCCAAGGCCGCCGAGAAGGCGCTCTCGGCCCTCAAGGCGTCGTGGGGACAGCTGCGCAAGGACCGGGTGGCGCTGGCGCTGCAGGCGCAGGTCCACCACCAGATCTTCCTGCGCACGGGGAACGCTGCCTCGGCGCAGCGGGCCAGCAGCAGCTACCAGGTCGCCCTCGACCGGTCGAAGGCGAGCCCGCGCCTCCAGGCCCTGCTCCTGGGCCAGCTGGGGCAGCTGCAGGAGCAGGTGGGCAACTGGCGCATCGCCCTCACCCACCTCGACGACCGCGAGAAGTTCCCCTACCTCGACGACGCGCCCAGCGTCGCGGCGCGACTGTCCCGGGCGCGGGTGCTGCTGCACGCCGAGAAGGAGGGCAGGGCGGCCCAGGCCGCGGCCGAGACCCTGGCGGCGGTGGAGGCCTCGCCGAAGCTCGCGCCCTACCGCCTGCTCGCGCTCGACCGCGCGGCGCTGTACCACCTGGCCGCGGGCCGCTTCGAGAAGGCGGTGGAACTCTACGACCGGGAGGTGCCGCTGCTCGAGGGAGCGACCGGAGGTGCGGCCGAGCGCAACCGGGTCGCGGTCCGCCTGGCGCGCGCTGCGGCGCTGATGGGCTCCCAGGCGCCCGCGCGGGCCCTGGAGGACCTGGCTGCGCTGGAGCGGATGCTCGAGCTGCCGCAGGTCCGCGCCGGGCTGCGCTGGCCGCACGCGACCCCCGAGCAGGCCCTGCGCAGCTATCGGCTCATCGCCGCGGGTCTGCGGGTCCGGGCGATGGAGGCCCTGGGCCAGCCAGCCCAGGCACCGCTCGAGGAGCGTCGCCGGCTCCTCCAGGAGCAGCTCGCCGAGACCCGCCGCGAGGAGGATGCTCACTCGCTGTCCCTGGTCGAGGCGCAGCTCGCGCTCGTCGCCCAGGAGCGGCAGGAGCTGGCGAGTGCCGCGAAGTGGGCCGAAGCCTCGCTGGCCACCGAGCGCGAGCTGGGCGAACGCACCGGCGTCGCGGCCGATCGCCACCTGCTGCTGTCGCTCTGGCTCAGCGCCGAGCTCTCGCGTGGGCCGATGCCTCCCGAGCTGGGGCAGCAGGTGAGGGCGGCCCACCAGGCCACCGCCGCCCGGCGCGACCCCCAGCTGCGCAGCTTCCAGCGCTGGCTGGAGGCGTACCTGGCGATCGACGAGACCGCTGCGGTCAAGGCTCGCTGAGGGCGGCCCAACCGGGGCGGTGGCCTCTCCCCGGGCGCGATCTTCCATGACCGCATCCGGCGTGGGGGCTACCATCGCCGCTTCATCTCGGGAGGTCGTCCATGCGCCGCTTCGTCGTCACGGGTCTGTGCGTCTTCGGGCTCGCTTTGCACTCCTCATCGGCAGGGGCCCAGAGCCAGTACCTCATCTGCATCGATCCCGGCCATGGTGGGAACGACCCCGGGGCCGTGGGCTGCGGCCTCGAGGAAGATGCGGTGAACCTGGACACCTCGCTGCGGCTGCGGTCGCTGCTGCAGGCAGCGGGCTTCCAGGTGGTGATGACCCGTGAGACCGACACCACACTCTCGCTCACCCAGCGCAGCGACTACGCCAACTCCAAGGGCGCCACCCGCTTCGTCGCCATCCACTCCAACGCCGGCGGCGGCACGGGCATCGAGACCTACTGCCACACCTCCGCGACCAGCACCTCGGATGGCTACAAGCTGGCCGGGTCCATCCAGGACGAGATGGTGAAGGCCTGGTCGCCGCTGCCCAACCGCAAGCTCAAGCAGGCCGACTTCCACGTCCTGCGCGAGACGAACATGGCGGCCACGCTCACCGAGCTGGCGTTCATCGACAGGTGCACCCCCGACGCGACCTACCTGGGTAGCGGCCCGCATCGGGAGGAAGCGGCGGTTGCCCACCTGAGGGCGCTGCAGGCGCACTTCGGGCTGCCGATCGGTCCGGTGGACCCGAAGGGCACCGCGCGCGGCGTGATCTTCGAGGACAAGGGTGTGGGGACGGCGGACATGACCACGCGCCTGGAGGGCGCCACGGTGACCGTGGTGCAGACCGGCGCGAAGGCCACCACCGAGGCCACCACCGGCAACTGGTCCTTCGAGCTGCCCGTGGGGACCTACACCCTCAAGGCGTCGAAGGCCGGCTACACCGACGGCGAGCGGTCGTGCGAGGTGAAGGACGGGCAGACCGCGTGGTGCTCGTTCGGCCTGCTCAAGGTGACGCAGAAGGGGACCGCGAAGGGCATCGTCTACGTCGACCGCAAGGACGCCTCCCGCGAGCCGCTGCCAGGCGCGTCGATCACCGTGAAGGAGACGGGCGCGAGCGCGACGGCGCAGGCCGGGACCGCGGCCTTCAGCTTCGAGCTGGATCCGGGGACCTACACCCTCGAGGGAGCGGCTGCGGGCCACCAGGCCGGGTCGCGCTCCTGCGTGGTGACGGCTGGGCAGGAGACCGACTGCGCCTTCGGACTCGCGCCGAATGAGCCTGAGCCCGGCCCCGACGCGGGCGCTCCCGGCCCGGACGCAGCGGCTCAGCCCGGGCCCGATGCTGCGCAACTCGCTGGCCCCGACGCGGCGACGATGGCCCCTTCCGATGCGGGCGCGGCCTCGTCCGCGGATGCTTCCTCGACCCCGAAGCCTCCCGAGCAGAGCGGGTGCGGCGGCTGTGGGGCGGGCGGCGCCGGACCGGTGGGGCTCTTCGGCATCGTGTTGGCGCTGCTGGCGTTCGCGCCCCGGCGCCGCGGGGCCGTCGCGGCGCTGGCGGGCCTGGTCGCGCTGGGAGGGTGCGAGGAGGTCCGCGAGAGCCGGATCCAGTCGCAGCTCTCCGAGCGGCCGGTGAGCGTGGAGAGGACCTGGAAGGTGGCCGAGGGAGAGTGGACCGCCCCCGTGGTCTCGCCCTCGGGCGACGTGGTGCTGTTCACGCGGCCAGGGCACCTGGGGCTGCGCCTCGCGCCGGTCTCCGGAGGTCGGGCCGAGACGCTCACCGAGGCCGAGGGCGCCGGCTACGCGCCGCGCTTCAGCGCCGACGGGAGCCGCATCGCCTTCCGGGTTCCAGGCCAGCCCTTCGAGGCGACTCCGCTGCACGCCATCGACCGCGCCGGGCGGGTGGTGAAGCCGTTCGCGGCCCACGACGGCCTCTGGGCGCTGCAGCGCGACGACTCCATCGTGCTGCGCCGGGGCCGGAGCGAGCAGGTCATCGCCCAGGCCGGTCCGGACCGCTTCTTCGCGCCGTTTTTGACCCCCGACGCGCGCCACGTCGTCTATGCCGGCCTCTCCAGCGGCGTGTACGCGTACCGCCTCGCGGACGGAGTGACGCTGGCCTTCGGCGAGGGCAGCCACGCAAGCGTGAGCGAGGACGGGCGCTGGCTGGTGTTCACGAGGACGCAGGACGACGGCCACGTGGCGACCGCGGCGGAGCTGCGCATCGCCGACCTGCCTGCGGATCGGCCGGTGACCCGCCGCATTCCCTTGCCTGACGCCGTGGCGCTGCACCCGAGCCTGCACGGCGGGACGGGCGTGGTGGTCTACGCGACCCCCGAGGGGATCAGGGCGGCGAAGCTGGTGCTGAAGTAGCGCAGGGCCTCACTCGGGAATCCCTGCTCGCGGCGGGCGCGCCCCGCCGCGAGAGCCAGGGTGCTCCGGATCGCGTGACCAGAAGACACGACGGCAGCCCTCGGGTGTCGAGGACTGCCGTCGGTGACTCAGGGACCGTCGAA
>CAZAIE010000607.1:0-5110 GCA_964485035.1 uncultured Myxococcaceae bacterium
AGGAAGTTCCGCGCCACCTGCTCCAGCCGATCGGCCGCGGCCTCGTCGAGGAGCGGCGGGCGGTCCCCCGCCGCGAGGTGGAGCACGGTGGTGCTGCTCGCGCACTTGAGCAGCAGCTCTGGCGGTGCCCACCCGTCCAGCTCGGTACGCGCAGGGGCGATGGACACGGGCAGCTGGCGCTGCTGGCACCAGCGCAGGACCTGGTCCCGGCCGGCCGGGGGCGGGGCGAGCAGCCTGCGCAGCATGAGCGCCTCGGGGTCGTTCTCGAACTCGCCGAGGTAGCGCTTCAGCGCCTCCGCGATGGGCGCGCCGTAGGGCCCTGCCAGCAGCCTGGGCACGGCGTCCTGCAGCGTGACCGCGGCGTCCCTGCGGACCTCCGAGTGCAGCTCCTTCAGCGCCGCGCCCAGGAGGCGCGAGGCGACACCGAAGGCAAGCAGCGGCTCGGGCGGGACGCTGGCCGTCCTGCTCGTCAACCTCTTGATGGCTTCGACGTCCATGGGTGGCCTCCAACGGAAGCGCGCCTTCTACCAAGCCTCCGCTCAAGGTGCATGCGCTGGCTTCTGCCCCCGTCTGGAGCAGGTGTAGGCCCCGTGGAGCCAGGGTGCGGGTGACGGGTGCACACTCCCGGTTGCAGGACCGCTTTTCAGGGATCCAACTGGGCGAAAAGGCCCGGGAAGGGCCCTGGGAGCCTCGCCCTGAGGTCGAGGAGGGGGGTGCGGTATTTCAATAGGGCTGACCTGCGAGGCGCGCCTCCCAGGGCCTCCTGGGAGCCCTGGAGGGCCCTCCCGGACGCCACGCAAGCAATTGTATTCAGGGATATTTTTGGAGCCTACGCACTCAGTCAGGACACGATGGATCGGGACCTCGTCGAAGACAGCTGCGCCCCCTCCCAGAGACCGGAAGGGGGCGCGGAGCCTGCGGCGGCTGGTCGGAATCGCCTACGCCACGTCCTTCGACTTGGCCCAGAGCGCGTCGAAGCGGGCCTGGAAGCCCTCGGCGATCTCGGCGCTGTTCTTCACGCTGAAGCGATCCTCGCTGTGCTTGGTCGAGGAGGACTCGGAGAAGTTGGCGGAGCCGAAGAAGACGTCGTTGCCCACCACGCCGAACTTCTCGTGCATGGTCTTCGCCTTCTGGATGCGCACGTCGATGTCGAAGCCCTGCGCCTTCAGCGCCTTGATCGCCTTGGTCGCGGGCTCGGTGTAGTCGTCGTTCACCACCACGCGCACGGTCACGCCCCGCTTCGCCGCAGCGGCCATCGCCTGGAACTCCTTCGAGCTGGCGCTGATGCCGTACATGGCGACGCAGACGGTGTCGCCGGCCTTGGCGCGGTTGAAGAGGTCCGTCGCGGCCACGGTCACGGAGGCTGCGGCCTGCGTCACCGCGCCGTCCGCGCCCATCACCGCCGAGGTCCGGGTGCCGCCCGAGCCGTAGCCCGTGCCGCCCACCGCGGCCCCGAACGGCCGGCTGTTGAAGAAGGCCTCGACGTCGGTGACGTTCAGGTTCCTGGCCACCGAGTTCAGCGCCGACGCGGTCATGCCCGGGACCTTCGCCAGGTCCTCGACCGCCTCGAAGTCGCCGTGCGCCTCGCGGTACGCCACCACCGCCTTGGCCAGCGTCGCCGACAGCCCCGCCCGCTTCAGCTCGTCCACGCTGGAGTTGTTGGCGCTCACCTGCCCGGAGCCGAACAGCCCCGAGGCCTCGAGCGCCGCGAGCTTCTCCGCGGGCAGCTTCGCGACGCCAGAGACGCGCTGCTTGAGCTCCTCGAGCGAGGCGAAGCGCCCGTACTTGGTCCGGTCGGTGCGGATGGTCTGCGCCAGCTTCGTCCCCACCAGGTCGTTCAGGCCCTTGTCGTCCTCGGGCCGGAAGCCGTTCACGTCGAACGAGGTGGTGTTCTGGCGCGGGGTGTAGACCGCGTAGGCGTCGTCCGGCAGCGGGGTGAAGGGCGTGGGCTTGACGCCGTTCTTCGCCGTCATGTCGTTCCACTGCTGCTTCTTGAAGTTCGAGAAGGCGTTCGGCGAGAGCGTCGCCTCGTTGCTGTTGAAGTACGCCGCGAACTCGTCCTGGTACTGCTCGATGCCCCGCCGGGTGGAGGCGTCGCCGGACTTGAAGATGAACAGGTCCTCGTAGTTCTTCTCGTCGGCGGTGTCGGACCAGTTGAAGGAGCCGGAGACCAGCTTGTCGGGCACGCCGTCGATGGTCGCCGCGAAGCCCTTGTGGTGGTTCAGCCCCTGGGTCGCGCCGTGGTTGTAGACCGGCCGCTTGTCCTTGCTACTCCAGATGTAGGGGAAGTCCTTCTTGAACTTCACCTCCACGTTCGGGAGCTTCTCCTTCAGGATCACCGGGAGCGCGTTGCCGCCCGAGGTCGACGCCTGGGTCGAGTCCGCGACCACGCGCAGCGTCACGTTGGGGTTGTTCTTCGCGATGTCCAGGATGGTCTTCTCGACCTCGTCGGACTGGAACTCGAAGATCATCATGTTGATCTCGACGGGCTTGCCCTTGGCGCGGTCGACCACGTCGTACAGCTCGGCGCACAGCTTGGCCTCGAGGCTCTCGTTGAACGAGAAGTGCGCCGAGAGCCCGTCCACGTTGGACGCCTTCGCCATGGCCTTCGCCTGCGCGTCGACCTGGGTGAGCACGCCGTCGAGCGCGGCCCCGGTCAGCGGTCCCGCAGCGGCCGCCTTCTCGAACGCGTCGGCCACCATCTGCGCCTCTGCCTTGTTCAGGAACTTGTCCCCGTTCTGCGAGGCGACCTGCGCCAGCGCGTCCTTCACCTTGGCCTGGTCCTGCGCCGAGACCTTCGCGAGCGTCTGGTTCACCAGGCTCTTGGCTTCGGAAGCGACCTTGGTCTTGCTGAACGGATTGACGGGCATGAGGCCTCCACGATGGCGGGTCGGATATCGGGGGAATTGTCGGCAGGTGTGGGACAAAGTTGCCTATCCGCCGACACAATCTGTCGGGAAGCGAAAAGTGCCCTGAAAAGCGGCACTTGGATTGCGCCGGACCCCCGAGCTGAGTACCCTTCCTGCCATCGCGGCTTTGGGGAGCCGCAGCCTCCAGCCAGTCGGGAGTGACCATGAAGAACGGACGCCGCGTCGCCGTGATCCAGGGCTTGCGCACGCCCTTCTTGAAGTCCGGGGGGGCGTTCGCCGACCTCTCGGCGGTGGATTTGGGGACGGCGGTGGTCGCCGAGCTGGTCCAGCGCAGCGAGGTCGATCCCAACGCCATCGACCAGCTCGTCTTCGGGCAGGTGGTGCCCTCGGCGCTTGCGCCCTTCATCGCGCGGGAGGTGGTGCTGCGCTCGGGGCTTCCGAAGAAGGTGGAGGCGCACACCGTCTCGCGCGCCTGCGCGACCAGCATCCAGGCCATCGCCAGCGCCGCGGACGCCATCACCCTGGGACGCGCCGAGGTGGCCATCGCGGGCGGCGCCGAGTGCCTCTCCGACGCGCCGCTGTTCGCCAGCCGGCCGCTGGCGAAGGCCCTCGTCGCCGCCTCGCGGGCGAAGACGCTCAAGGACCGCCTGATCGCGTTCCGCTCGCTCAAGCTCAAGGACCTGGCCCCCACCCCGCCCGCGCTCAAGGAGCCCACCACCGGGCTCACCATGGGCGAGAGCGCGGAGAAGATGGCCCGGGAGAACGGCATCCGCCGCGAGGACCAGGATCGCTTCGCGCTCGAGAGCCACCGGAAGGCTGCTGCTGCTGCCGATGCCGGGAGGTTCCGGGACGAGGTGATGACGGTGTACGTCCCGCCGCGACTGCAGGACTCGGTGGGCGAGGACAACCTCCTGCGCAAGGACACCACGCTCGAGGCGCTGGCGGCCTTGAAGCCGGTGTTCGACCGCCGCTTCGGGACCATCACCGCGGGCAACTCGTCCCCGCTCACCGACGGCGCCGCCGCGGTGCTCCTGATGAGCGAGGAGCGCGCCCGGGCGCTGGGCCACGCGCCGCTGGGCTACCTGCGCAGCTTCGCCTTCGCCGCGCTGGACCCGGCCGAGCAGCTGCTGATGGGCCCCTCGTACGCGACCCCGGTGGCGCTCGCGCGCGCCGGGCTGACGCTCCCCGAGATCGACCTCGTGGACATGCACGAGGCGTTCGCGGCGCAGGTGCTGTCGAACCTGCAGGCGTTCGGCTCGCGCGACTGGGCGCGGCAGAAGCTCGGGAAGGACCAGGCGATCGGCGAGGTGGACCCGGCGCGGCTGAACGTGACCGGCGGGGCGATTGCCCTGGGCCACCCCTTCGCGGCGAGCGGCGCGCGGATGGTGGTCTCGACGCTGCGCGAGCTGGCGCGGCGGGGCGGGCAGTTCGCGCTGGTGACGCTGTGCACGGCGGGCGGCATGGGCGCCTCGATGGTGTTCGAGCGCGCCTGAGACGCGCTCCCGGAGGTCTGCGATGCAAGGCGACAACTCCAGCTTCAAGGTCGAGCGCGGCGAGGACGGGGTGGTGGTCGTCACCTTCGACGTCCACGGCGAGCCGGTGAACACCCTCGGCGAGGACACCGCCCGCGAGTTTGGCGAGGTCCTCGACGGGCTGGTCGCGGACGCGGCGGTGAAGGCCGCGGTCTTCGTGAGCGGCAAGGCCGACAACTTCATCGCCGGCGCCGACGTGAAGATGCTGCAGGGGGTGAGAACGCCCCAGGACGCGGAGCGGCTCTCGCGCGAGGCGCAGGCGGGCTTCGCGCGGCTCGAGGGGCTGCGCTTCCCGGTGGTCGCGGCGATCCACGGCGCCTGCCTGGGCGGCGGCCTCGAGTGGGCGCTCGCCTGCAGCTACCGGCTCGCCACCGACGACCCGAAGACGAGCCTGGGCTTCCCCGAGGTCCAGCTGGGGCTGCTGCCGGGCGGCGGCGGGACGCAGCGCGCGCCCCGGCTGGTGGGCCTGCAGGCCGCGCTGGACCTCATCCTCACCGGCAAGCAGCTCAAGGCGCCCAAGGCCCTCAAGCTCGGCCTGGTCGACGAGGTCGTCCCGGCGCCGCTCCTGCGCGAGGTCGCCCGACGGCGGGCGCTGGAGCTGGCCGCGGGCAAGAAGCCGGAGCGGGCGGGCGTCGGGCTGCACCGCCTCGCGGCCGAGAAGAAGACCACGGGCATCCTCTCGAGGCTCTTCGGCGCCCAGCTGTGGAC
>CAZAIE010000608.1:0-5107 GCA_964485035.1 uncultured Myxococcaceae bacterium
CACGTAGCCCCACTGGTTCATGGGCACGACGCCCTTGAGCAATTCCGTCTGGGTCACCATGCCGATGAACACGAAGACCCCGTCGGTGGACAGCTCCGTCACCTGATGCGTCTTCACGTCCTCGATGCGCAGCTTCTCCAGCGACTTGTCTCCCAGGAACGCGCGCGGCTCATGGTTCCACACCACGCGGATCTTCGGGTTGGCCAGCGCCTCCTGCGCGGTGGCCTCCTCGCACTGGAAGTGATCGAACTGGTGGATGATCGTCACGGTCTTCGCGAACTGGGTGAGGAACAGCGACTCCTCGACCGCGGAGTTGCCGCCGCCAATGACGTGGATGTCCTTGCCCTCGAAGTAGGCGCCGTCGCAGGTCGCGCAGTACGAGATGCCGCGGCCCTTGAACTTGCTCTCGCCGTCCACCCCCAGGCTGCGCGGCTTCGCGCCGGTCGCGACGATCACCGTGGGCGCCGTGACCTCGTCCTCCTCGTCGAGCACGAACCGCTTCTCGAGCGGCTTCAGGTCCAGCTCGGTGATCTCCACGGCGCGGCGCACCTTGGCCCCGAACCGCTCCGCCTGCTTGGTGAACGCGGCGGCCAGCTCGGTGCCCTTGATGTCCTCGGGGAAGCCCGGGTAGTTCGACACCTTGTGCGTGGTCTTCACCTGGCCGCCGGGGACGCTCGAGTCGAGCACCAGGGTCTTCATGCGCGCGCGGGCGGCGTAGATGGCCGCGGTCATCCCCGCGGGGCCGGCTCCGACGACGATCAGGTCAAAGCGCTCAGACATGGATTGCTCCTCGGTGGAGGTCCTCGACACGGGCCTGGCCCGCTTCGGAGGAGGTTGGGGTAGCGGTCAGGCGATGAGGCTCTCGAGGGCGGCCTTGATCGCGGAGCGCTCGATCTCGCCGGTGAGCCGCTCGCCCTTCTCCTGCCCGCCCTTGAAGAAGACGAGCGTGGGGCTCCCGGTGACGCTGAGCTTCGTGGCCAGCTCGCGGTTCCCCTGCCGGAAGACCTTCAGGAAGCGCACCTTGCCCACGTACTTGTCGGCCAGGGCCTCGAACTTGGGCGCCAGCGCCTCGCAGGGCGGGCACTCGGTGGAGAAGAAGTCCAGGACCACCGGGGTCGCCGAGGCCAGCACCTCGGTCTCGAACTGCGCCTGCTCGATGGTCTTCACGTTGGGGTTGTCGCTCATGGTTCTCTCCAGGCGGACGAGTCCGCGGCACGCGTGGCGCCAGCCGGGCTCGGTTGGAAAAGGGGTGAGGAAGATGGGGCGGGCCACGACACCGGGCCGTGGCCCGCCCCGGCACTTCGAAGAATCAGTCGTGGCAGCCCGACACGAGCCGCGAAGCCTTCGCGCAGCACTGCGCCGACTTCTCGGGGGTGGAGCAGCACGCCTTCTTCCGAGTCAGCAACTTCATCCTTTCACCTCCTTCAGCGCCTTCTTCAGGCGTCCGTTCAACACCTTCGCCTCGTCGCAGTCGCTGCACTTCTCTCCCCGGTCGTGGCCCTTGCCCTTGCAGGTCGCAAGGCAGTGGTCCAACGACTCGGTCAGCAGCTGCAGGTCACGCTTGCTCAGCTCGAGGTTCATCGGGTTCCCCTCCGGAGGTTCAGCCAGCGGCCGAACGATAACCCCTGAGGGTCAGGCTGCGCACGAGGACTCCGCCCTTCTCGTAGGGGTCGGTCCTGGCGAGGATCTCCGGGTCCGCGAAGCCCGCCGAGCGGACCGCAGCGAGGTACTCGTCCTCGGTGATGGCCCCGCCGTAGCAGGCGGCCCAGGCCGCGGCGTCGTTCTTCACGTGCGCGGGCAGCTCCTGCTCGGCGATGACGTCCGAGACCACGAAGCGCCCGCCCGGCTTCAGCACGCGGTGGATCTCGCGGTAGACCGCGGCCTTGTCCGGCGCGTGGTTGATGGTGCAGTTCGAGATCACCACGTCGGCGGTCGCGTCCGGCAGGCCGAGCGCGGCGAGGTCGGCCTTGTGGAAGCTCACGTTGTCCAAAAACGGCGGGACGCTGCGGCGCGCCGTCTCCAGCATCGCGTCGGTCACGTCGACGCCGATGGCCCGGCCGCGGGAGCCGACCCGCGCTGCCGCGGAGAGGACGTCCTTGCCCCGGCCGCTGCCCAGGTCAAGGAAGGTCTCGCCGTCCACGGGCGCCGCGAGCTCGAGCGCGCTGCCACAGGAGAGCGAGGAGCAGCAGGAGGACAGCCCCGAGTACCGGTCCTGGATGAGGGTCTGCAGTTCGGGGAGCTTGGACTCGGTCACGGTGGCCTCGGCTTGGCGTTTCGACGGGTAGGAGCCACAAGGCGGCAAGTGGATTCAGGCTGAAATCGCGCTGTGGAAATCCTGGGAGTTCGCGACGTTGTCCCCCTTCGCCGTCGTTGCCGCGTCGGGGGCTAGCCACTACGATACGCGCCCTTCATGCCCGACCCGTTCCAGAGCCGCGATCTCGTCGTCCTCGGCCGTCGCCTTCACGTCCGCACCCGAGGCGACGGCCCCACAGTCCTCCTCCTCCACGGTCTGGGAGCCACCTCCCACCTCTGGGACTCGCTCGAGCTCCCCGGGCGTCGGCTCGTGGCGCCGGACCTGCCCGGGTTCGGCTGCTCCGAGCCCCGCAGCGGCAACCTGGGCCCGGAGGAGCTGGCGGTGGTCTTCGACACCGCCCTCGACCTCCTGGGCGTGCAGGACCTCTGCGTGGTGGGCCACTCCATGGGCGCGCTCGCGGCGATGGAACTCGCTCGCCGGCGCGGCAGCCGGGTGCGCGCCGCGGTGCTGGTCGCCGCCCCGCTCACGCTCCCGAAGGTGGTCCACGCCGGCCACGTCCGCGGGCTGGGCGAGGCGTTCTACAAGCTGCCTGCGCTCGCGCCGGTCAGCCGCGCTGCCGCACGCCTCTACCTCACCTGGCTCTTCGGCGACCGCCGCCGCCTCCGGCCCGACAGCGTCACCCGCTACGTGGAGGCCAGCGCCGTCCCCGGCTTCTGGGACACCATGCTCGCCGGCACCCGCGGCATCCTCGGCTGGCGGGGCCGCGACACGCTGGGCGTCCTCCGCGTCCCGTCCCTGGTGCTCTGGGGCGAGAAGGATCCGCTGCTGCCGGTGCGGGTCGGACGCGAGCTCGCCCAGGCGCTCCCCGACGCCGAGTTCCAGCTCCTCCACGGCTGCGGCCACACGCCCGCCGAGGAGATCCCCCAGGAGTTCTCCCGCATCGTCCGCTCGTACCTCGAGCGCAAGGCCGCGTTCGCCACGGCGAACCCCCAGGAGGCCGCATGACCGCCCGTCTCGGAGTGAACATCGACCACGTCGCCACCCTGCGCCAGGCGCGCAAGGCCCGCTACCCCGACCCGGTGACCGCCGCCGCGCTCGCCGAGCTGGGCGGCGCCCACCAGATCACCCTGCACCTGCGCGAGGACCGCCGGCACATCCAGGACCGCGACCTCAAGCTGATGCGCGACACCTGCAAGACCGCGCTGAATCTGGAGATGGCCGCCTCGGCGGAGCTGGTGAAGATCGCCTGGGAGACCAAGCCGGACATCGCCACGCTGGTCCCCGAGCGCCGCGAGGAGCTGACCACCGAGGGCGGCCTGGACGTCGTCGGCCAGCGCGAGAACGTCCGCAAGGTGGTGCGCACCCTGCGCGACGGGGACATCGAGGTCTCGCTCTTCATCGACCCCGACATCGACCAGCTGCGCGCCGCCCACAAGGCCGACGCCACCCGCATCGAGCTGCACACCGGGCGCTACTGCGACGCGCGCACCGCCAAGGAGCGCGCCGCCGAGTTCGCGCGCATCGTCGACTGCGCCAAGGCAGGCGCGAAGCTGGGCCTGCACGTCGCCGCCGGCCACGGGCTCAACTACGAGAACGTCCAGGCCATCGCCCGCGTCGAGGAGATCGAGGAGCTGAACATCGGCCACTCCATCATCGCGCGCGCGGTGTTCGTGGGCCTGGAGCGCGCGGTGCGCGACATGCTCGAGCTGATGCGGACCGCGTAGCCTCCTGGAGGTCGCCCATGCAGGCCTGCACCCCCACCCGCGTGGTCACCACCGAGGAGATGCGCACGCTCGACCGCGCCGCCTCGGAGGAGCTGGGCGTCCCCGGCCGCGTGCTCATGGAGAACGCCGGCGCGGCGGTCGCCCGCGAGGCGCTGGAGATGCTGGAGCCGGGCGCACGGGCGCTGGTGGTCTGCGGCCCGGGCAACAACGGCGGCGACGGGCTGGTCGTGGGCCGCCACCTGGCCAACGCCGGGGCCCCGGTGGACGTGCTGCTGCTCACCGACTCGCTCAAGGGCGACGCGGCGGCGAACCTCGAGGCGCTGCGCAAGTCCGGGTGCACCTGCCGCGCCTTCACCTCCGAGCGGGTCCAGCCCTTCGGCCGCGGCGACCTGGTGGTGGACGCGCTCTTCGGCATCGGCCTTGCGCGAACTCCAGACGGCGCCGCGGCCGAGGCGATCGCCGCGATGAACCTCGCCCGCGAGCGTGGCGCGCAGGTGCTCTCGGTGGACGTCCCCTCCGGCCTCTGCAGCGACACCGGGCGGCCGCTGGGTTTCTGCGTCCAGGCCGACCGCACGGTGACCTTCGCGTACCTGAAGCGGGGCCTGGTGGTCGAGCCGGGTGCGTCCCTGGCGGGCAGGGTGTCGGTGGCCGACATCTCCATCCCCCGCTGCGCAGAGTCCCGGCTCACCGCGCCGCCGGTGTTCCAGCTCCGCGAGGACGGCATCCGCGCCATCCTCCCGCAGCGCGCGACGCAGGTGCACAAGGGCAACTGCGGGCACGTGCTGGTGGTCGCCGGCTCGCCAGGGAAGACCGGGGCCGCGGCGCTGACCTGCCGGGCGGCGCTGCGCGGCGGGGCCGGGCTGGTGACGCTGGTGGGCCGCGAGGCGGACGTCCTGGCCGCGCAGGCCTTCGCCCCCGAGGTGATGGGCGAAGTGCTCCCCGGCAGCGGCCCGCTGCGGCTCGACGACCTCCCCGGCCTGCTCGCGGCGGCGGAGGGCAAGACGGTGCTCGCTTGCGGCCCTGGCCTCGCCCGTGGCCCGGAGACGGCGTCGCTTCTGGGCCGGTTGCTCGAGGACTCGCGGCTCCCGGCGGTGCTCGACGCCGACGCGCTCAACGCCCTCGCCGAACA
>CAZAIE010000609.1:0-5107 GCA_964485035.1 uncultured Myxococcaceae bacterium
CCGGGCGGCGGTCCGCCGCGGGGTCACGGTGAACATGGTCAGCAACGGCACCACCTTCGACGCCACGCTCGCCGCACGGGCGGCGGCGTCGGGCCTCGCCAACGTGGGCATCTCCATCGACGGCCCCGAGCGCCTGCACGACCAGGTCCGGGGCCGCGGCACCTTCCGGCGCACGGCCGCGGGCATCGCCGAGCTGCGCCGCGCCGGCGTCCCGGTCTCGCTGCTCACCCACCTGGACCGGGGCACCGCGGCGACGCTGGAGGAGATGCACGCGCTGGCGGTCGAGCTGGGCGCGGTCGCGTGGCGCGTGCAGCTGGGCAAGCCCATGGGCCGGCTCTGCGAGAGCCGCGAGCGTCTGCTCGACCCCTTCGACCTGCTCACGGTCCTGCCGCGCCTCGCGGCCATCAAGCAGTCCTCGCCCATCCACGTCGACGTCGGGGACTCGGTCGGCTACTTCGGTCCCCACGAGAAGACGCTGCGGCGCACCGCGTGGGCCGGGACCGGGTCGACGTGGAGCGGGTGCCAGGCCGGGCGCTTCGCCATCGGCATCGAGAGCGACGGTGGGGTGAAGGGCTGCCTCTCGCTGCAGGCCCGCCCCGAGGGCGCCGCGCGTGATCCGTTCCGCGAGGGGTCTCTGCTCGAGCAGCGGCTCGGGGACCTGTGGTTCGCCGAGCACGCGTTCGCGTTCAACCGCGAGCAGCGGGTGGAGGACCTCACCGGGGCCTGCCGCACCTGCTCGAAGCGGGCGCTGTGCCGGGGCGGCGCGAAGTGCGTCGCGGCGGCCTTCACCGGCGGCGTCACCGAGGATCCGTACTGCTATCTGCGGGTCGAGCGTCTCTCCTCACGGCGCGCCCGGATCCTGCAGGACGTGCGTCGTGGCGCGGCGACGGCGCTCATGGGCTTGGGAGTCACTGGCTGTCTCGGCGGCTGCTTCACGGCCGTCGGCCCCGAGGGCGAGCCGACTCCCACGGCTGGCCAGTCCGACGCCGCACCGGCGCCTATCCCGCTCGTCGTGGACGCCGGCCGACCGGACGCCGCGCGTCCCGGCCCCGATGCCTCAGACCCCTGCGTCCCGAGCTGTCCGATGTGCGACTACGGGGTGATGCCGCCGGAGTGCTACGCGAAGGACGCTGGCGCACCGGCGCCTGGACCAGACGCGGCCTTCCCCTGCGTCTGCCTCGACTACGGCGTGATGCCCGAGCCCGGTTCCTGCTGCGACCCGCGTCCAGCCGACGCCGGCGTGGACTGCTCGCGCGTCTGCTGTGACTGCGACTACGGTGTTCCGCCCCCGGCCGAGTGCTGCCAGGTGGCTCCCCCGGATGCGGGGACCAATTGTGAGAACGTCTGCTGCGAGTGCGACTACGGGGTGCCGCCGCCCCCCGAGTGCTGCAAGTAGGCGCCGGGGCAAGGCGGGTCGCTATCATTCCCCCTGCCAGGTGACGTGAGTTGGAGAGCACGTCGCTCGTGGCAGTGGGGGAACGGCGGTGGACGCGCTCAGCTACCAGGACCTCTGCGAGCTCGCGAACGATTCTCCCGAGCAGGCGCTCGCGGCGCTGGGTCAGGCCGTGGTCTCCGCGGACGAGCGGCACGAGGTGGAGCGGCTCGCCCGGGCAGCGGTGCTCAGCACGGCGCTCTCCGAGGCGCTGCAGCCGCTTGATCCCGCGGAGCGCCGGCTCTTCGCGGCGGACTGCGCCGAGCACGTGCTTTCGCTCTGGAACGAGCGCTTTCCCGACGACCGGCGGCCGGCGGAGGCCATCGACGCGGCCCGCCGGTATGCCCGTGGGGAACTCGGCGAGGCCGCGCTGGCTCGTGCGCACGAAGAGGCGCTGCGCGCGGGCGCGGACGTGTTCCGCCAGGACTTCCCGCCGGGGGCCCCGCCGCAGCCTCCGCCGTCGCTCTCGTTGACCGCGGTGGCGTATGCCGCGGCGTACGCCGCCGACGGCCCGGACGTGGACTCGGACGTGATGGCGGTGAAGGTGGCCTGGTACGCGGTGGGCGCCTGGCCTGCCCACTCGCCGGGCGCCGCGGCCCGGCGCCTCGCGGAGCGCTCGTGGCAGGTCGAGCGGCTCCGCAGCTACTGAGGGCGCGCGCTGCTCTCACTTCCTTCAAACAAGCCAAGGGCCTTGTGGTGGCGGGCGTCCCGCGCGTCCTTTCACTCCACCTTGCCTGACCCTCTCTCCATCCAGCCCAGGAGCCCCCGGGCTTCTTCAAGGGGAACTCAGCCTGGATGTGAGGATCGGGCGGGCGGGAGGCGCGAGACGCCCGCCACCACGCACCCAGGCTTTCTCAAGCGGAACTCAGCCTGGATGTGAAGATCAGGCGGGCGGGACGCGCGTCTCGCCCACCCCTCCCTTTTGCTAGGCTCACCACTCCATCGACTGACAGAGCGTCCACCGCGCTCCTGTCCGGCCCGAGGGCAAGGCCTCCCGGAGGTGTGACATGCGTGCGACGTGCTGTCTCGTTCCGGCCCTCGTGCTGGCCAGTCCGGCGGTGGTTCTGGCCCAGCCCTGCCTCGACGCAGACGGCGACGGCTACGGCGTCTACCCGGGGACCTCCACCCGGGCCGGGTGTGCCCACGACGGCCTCGACTGCGACGACTCGGACCCGGCCGTCCACCCCTTCGCCAAGGAGGTCTGCGGCAACGGCAAGGACGACGACTGCCGGCACGGCGTGGACGAGGGCTGCGGCGCCCCGGAGCCGTTCGACGGCTGGCGGCTGATGACCGTCCGCAGCGAGGGGGAGTTCTCGCGCGGGGAGCCGGGTGGCAGGGCCGAGCAGTGGCTGCAGGGCGCCGCCCGCTGCGCGTCCAACCCGGACGTCCTCTACCTCTCCCACGACTGCAGCGTCATCTGGCGAAGCCGGGACGGAGGGGCGACCTGGGAGAAGCCGCTGAGCCACGGCCTGTGGCTGCCCCACGGCCAATCGCTCGAGGTCGATCCGGTCGACTGCAACCGGGTGGTGCTCGTGGTCGACCAGGCCTGGAACTACAAGAACGCCGCCTTCACCGGCATCTACCTCTCGGAGGACGGGGGCGAGCACTGGGACTTGGTCCAGCGAGGCCCCACGTTCCACAGCCGCCGGTACGAGCACGACGTCGCGTTCGCGCCCTCCTCGGTGGACGCGCAGGGCGCCAGGACCTGGTACGCCGCGCTCTACAACGAGGCGACCGAGGCCGGGCACGACCAGGCGGGGCTCTACCGCTCCGACGACCGAGGGCGCACCTGGACGCGCGGCGCCAGCCTGACCGGGCACTTCCCCGTCTACGAGGTGCAGGTCTCCCCCACCGACGCGCTGGTGCTCCTCGTGGCGAGCGCCTCGGGGCTTCATCGCAGCAGCGACGGCGGCGCCTCGCTGACGAAGGTGGGCGACCTGCCCGCGGGGCAGGTGACCTCGGTGGCCTTCTCTCCCAAAGACCCGCGGGCCCTCTACGCCGTGCTGCGCGAGTCCACGGCGAACGGGCTCTACCGCTCGCAGGATGGGGGCGCCACGTTCGTCCGGCTCGGCTCCACCGTCAGCCTGCAGCAGACGATCCTCCAGGACGCCCAGCGCCTCTTCGTCCATCCGCGCGACGGCGACGTGTTCTTCGTGGTGCCGCAGGGCAAGACCAACGGCAGGACCGCGCTGCGCACCGACGACGGCGGCGCGAGCTACTCCACCACCACGGTCACGGTGCCCGCCGACGTGGCGGCGGGGAGCTGGGGCCGCAGCCTCGCGGGGAGCTTCTCGTTCGTGCTGATGAGCGCGGCCGACAGCCGGCAGGTGGTGGCGCAGGGCAGCGGCGCCTCGCTGTACCGCTCGACCGACGGAAAGGCCTTCGGGAACGGGTCGACGCTGTACGAGGGGGCCAACTGCGGGGGCCAGAACCACGCCATCGCCTTCGACCCGGCCCGGCCGGAGCGGTTCCTGGTCGCCTTCCAGGACATCGGTGCCCACCTCACCGAGAACGGGGCCGACTGGTTCGTCCCCCGCAACGTGCCCCACGCCTGGGTCGGCGCCGGGCAGGTGGCGTGGAGCAGCCAGTGGACCGCGGACCTCCACCCGACGCTGGGCGACCGGTTCCTGAGCGCGGTGGGCACCAGCTTCAAGCGCAAGGTGGTGCGCAGCGTGGACGCGGGGCGCACCTGGTCCATCGTCGCCGGCGAGGAGGGGGCGTACCTGCGCGTCCTGCACCACCCCTTCGACCCCCAGGTCGTCCACGCCGGCAAGCGCCGCTCGCTCGACGGCGGCCAGACCTTCACGCCCCTTTCCCTCCCGCCGGCGCTCGACGACGCGGACCTCCAGGTGATGGACCACTGCCGCTCGCAGCCGGACGTGCTCTACGCGGCGTCGCGCAGCAGCCGGAGGATCCTCCGGTCGAACGACCAGGGCGCCACCTGGTCGCTCTACGCGCAGTCGCCGGGGTCCATGGGGCCGTTCGACTCCTACCTCACCTTCGCGGTGGACCCGGTCCACTGCGACGTGGTCTACGCGCTCGACGCCACCGGAGACCTCGCCCGCTTCGACGGCCAGGCCTGGAAGAGCCTCGACGTCCTCGAGAAGGTGACCCCGCCCGCTGGGTACTTCGTCTTCGTCCGCTCCGTCCTGGTCGACCCCCATCATCCCGAGGTGCTCTACGCGAGCCTCTTCGGCTCGGGTCTGCCGGCCCTGTTCCGCTCCGTCGACGGCGGGGCCAGCTGGCAGGACGTCTCGCTGAACCACTTCCGCGAGGGCAGCTCCGGGTTCAACGTGAGCCCGCACTCCGGCGAGGTGATGGTGGGGGGCTGCTCCGGGACGTGGGTGCTGCCACCGCCGTACCCCGCGAACCACGGCATCTACCGCAAGCTGGTGTCCCGCCCCTCGTGCCTGGACGGGCTCCAGAACGGCGAGGAGCAAGGGGTCGACTGTGGAGGTCGGTGCCCGATCGCGTGCGCGCCATCGGCCGATGCCGGGTCGGCGCCGGCCGCCGCGAGCGCGGGTGGGGATGCAGCGCGTGCGGATGCGGGCGCCGGGGTCGGAGAGGACGCCGGGGCGACGACGGCTGCCGACGCCGCCGCGACGGGGGACGTGGCGACGGGACCGCTGGGAGACGCAGGGGCCCAGCCTCCGGCAGACGGCGGAAGTCCAATCG
>CAZAIE010000610.1:0-5106 GCA_964485035.1 uncultured Myxococcaceae bacterium
GCCGGAGCCGGCGCCGGGACGGGGGAGAGGAAGACCACGGGTCCTGCCGTTCCAGGCTCGCTGGCCTCCAGGCAGACAACCGCGCGGCCCGCGGGGTCCGCGGCCAACCTGTTGCCAGGTCCGCCCTTGAGGCGCTGATCGCCGACGAACCGGCCCGTGGCGAGCTCCCAACACAGCAGGCGCGTGTCGGAGACTCCCACCAGGAAGGAGCCCAGGACTTCCAGGTCCGCGAGAGCGCCCGGGTCGGCGTCCTCGGGCGCGGCGAGCGGCTCGGTCCCTCCGCTCTCGAGGTCAAGCAGGAGCGGTCCTGCGAGCCCCTGGGCCAGGAGCGCCACGGCCAGACGGCCGGGAAGCAGCAGCATCCCCGAGAGCCCCGGTCCTGCTGGCCAGCGACGTCGGGGAGTCGGCCGCCCGGGCTCCCAGAGCTGTACCTCCGTGTCCGAGTAGGTCAGCAGCGAGCCGTCGGTGCGGACGACGCCGCCCCCCACCGCGCCCGAGAGCGGGAGCGGCAGCGCGCCGTCCTTCAGGTCGAGCAGTGCGCCCCTTCCCTCGCCGTCCGCCGCCAGGAGGAACCGGCCTCCGGGGAGACCGTCGAGGAGCCGCATCCCCGGCCAGACCCTCAGCGTCGTGCCCGAGGTGGAGTTGACGAGGCGGACGTCGGCGGGGGTGGAGACCGCCAGCCAGTCCCCGTCGAGGTCCAACACCTGCTCGGCGATGGCCTCGGGCGCCAGGAGCACGCGCGAGGCGGGCTCTCCAGAGAGCGGGGAGATGAGGTGGAAACCCGGGCTTGGCTCCCGGGCGCGAACCGCGGCGCGGTCGCCCGTGCCAAGGAAGGCGAGGAACTGTTGCGGGGTGGTGGCCAGCCGGGCGAACTGCTTGGCCGAGGCCTGACCGAAGGCAGACACCCGATCGTTCCACCAGGCGACCTGGGGGCCGTTCGCAAAGGCGACCCCGGCCGCGGCCAGCCGTCCACGATGCGCGAACCGCCCGCCGCGGGTGGGGGCCGGGGCGTCGAGGACCGCGCGGCTGGGCTCCCCCTCGCGCGCCAGGACCTTGCCGCTCTCGAAGTCCCAGCACCAGAGCGCGCCGGAGCGGCCGAGGGTGAACGCCAGCCCCGAAGGGTGCAGGCGCACCACGCACGCCCGGTGGGCGTGTCCTGCTGCCGCTCTGCCGATGAAGGGGAACCCGACCCTGTCCACGAACCGCCCCCAGGAACTCCACGCGAGAGGAGATAACCGGGGGGCCGTTGGGGTGCAGTACCGATTCGGGTCAGGCGACGCGCGCGCGCAGCTCCCAGGTCCGGGAGGTGAGCTCGTCGATGCTCACGGTGATGGAGCGCTGACCCACGTCGTGCTGGCGGACCAGGCCCGTGACCGTCCACTCGCCCTCGGGCACCTGGAGGTTCAGCGCGACCTCGCTGCCCACCGGCGGCGCGTCGGCGAGCGCCACCGAGAGCTCCCGGAGGCTCATCGCCAGGACCACGACGCCTTGCGAGCGCGCGCCAGAGGTCAGGCACGCCGGCGCTTCGACCGACAGCCAGATGGGCGAGTAGTTGGACCCTGTCGCGGCGACGCGGCGGGGTTCGAAGTTCTCGAGGATGCGGGAGCGCAACGCCCTCTCCGGTCCCCCCAGCCGCTTCCTCTTCTCGAGCCGATGGAATGCGGCGATGCACGCCACCACGTCGGCCAGTTCCGTCGAGATCACCTTTCACCTCCCGCGCTTGGCCACTGCAAGGCTCGGACCCTGCCCGTCCGGGTGTAACCCCTCGGGATTGCGTCGGATGTTTGACGGTGCCCATGGGTCATTTCCTGCGGCCGGGGTCGGGACGACCCTGCAGGGGTGAAATGGAGCGCTTGGGACCGACTAGAATGCGGGCTCCCGAAGCGGAGCCGACCGGAGGCTGGCGTGCGAACGATTCCCTGGATCCTCTGTGTCGTCTGGGTTTTCGCGGGATGCGTGGGCGAGGTCATTCCTCCCGTCCAGGACTCGCCCGATACCGACTACTTCCCGCTGCCGTACGGCGACGCCGATCTGCCTGGCGAGGACGCGGCGACGGAGCCGGACGATGCAGGAGAGCCCGCGGACGCGACGAGCGTCGGGGGCGATGCGACGGCCGTGGAGCCGGACGCCGGGGTTGCCGATGCTTCCGAAGAGCCGTCCGATGCCACCGTGCCTCCCGATGCCTCGGTTGGAGCGGACGCCTCCGTCGGAGAAGACGCTGCGGCCGTGGGAGAGGATGCGGCCGTGCGTGCCGATGCGTCGTCGCCCGCGGACGCTGCAGCCGGGGCCGACGCCGCGCTCGCCGGCCGCGATGCTGGGGCCCCCGGAGCGGATGCAGGCGCCGCGGCCGATGCAGGGCCGACGATCGTCAACCCCTTCTATGCGACGCCCAAGTGGCGGCTCTGGACGCAGGACGAGAGTCCGGTCCACTACTCGGGCTACAACCTCAACGATCCGGCGCTGAAGGAGGGGGACTTCGCGCCGACCGCGCAGGCCTCGCGCAAGTTCCCGGACCTCACGGTGAACGCGCTCCCGTACCGGTTCCTGGCGCTCCTGAACTTCGACCCGGGGAACCCTCCCACGGCGGCCGGCTTCTGGGACGACGCCTACGCCACCCGCGACGGGGCGCACACGGTGCTGGGCAACTCGTGGAGCAACAACTACGGCAACTCCATCGACCTCAACGGCCAGTACGTGCGGGTGAACTTCGGGAGTTGCCAGCCCGCGGACATCCTGCGGCTGGGGGTGAACTTCACCAGCGAGTCGTACTCGAACAGCGGCCACCAGCTCGTCTCCACCGCCTACTCCATCGACTACACCGAGAAGAACTTCTCCTTCGTGAACACGGTGCGGGCGACCCCGGCCTACCGCTCGTACGCAGAGACCATCGCCGACCGGAGCATCGACTCCTACGACGCCCTCTACTCGCACTCCTTCAACTCCGTGGGCCGCTCCGGCAGCGAGCTGGGGGCGCTCTTCAAGATGATGGTCGCGGGCGGCTACCTGCCACGGACGACCAAGGACCTGCTCAAGCGGCACGGGGCGTACGGGCTCGCGCTCGTCAACCTGTTCCGGTCGACGCTTCCCTACGCGCAGGCGGACGGCTCGCCGCTCCCCCTGGGCAACGAGATGCTTCAGCGGCCCGCGTACTTCTCGAACGGGTGGAACACCTCGCAGGAGTTCATTCCGCGCAACGCGGTGTACCACCAGTACGACGAGCCCCAGCACCTGTACCGGATGATCCAGGCGGCCCGGGCGATGACCGCCGCGCCGCCAGTGGCGATCCTCAAGGTTTTGGGGATCACGGTGGAGAAGGGTGGGACGAAGCTCGTCGACAACGCCGCGACCGACCCCCGGATCCACTCGGCGAACAAGACCCTGGTCCGGGTCTGGGGCAACGCGGGCGAGACGATCACGCTCCGCGTGGACGCTTCGGGCTCGTACGACCTGCAGGGGCTACCGCTCTCCTTCGAGTGGCAGACGGTCTACCCGGAGCAGAAGAACCTCACCGTCGTCCACGAGGGCGGGACGGTGTGGAGGCTCTCGGCGACGCACGACGCCACCCTCCCCAAGGGACGGCTGCCGTTCGCGCTGTTCGCGAAGACCACCGCCGGGACCTCCGGGCCGGCCTTCGTCAACTTCTACTGGGCGGAGGCGGGGCAGTACGAGAGCCCGCCCTACGTCGAGGCCGGCACTCCCGTCTCGACCAGCGAGGTCCAGAAGAACAAGCGGCCGGTGTTCACCACCAGCCTCGGCCGCGACTACGTGAACGTGGTCCCCAACGCGACGGCGTCCTTCGACCTCTCGTGCAGCGACCCCGAGGGCTTCCCGGTCCGCTTCTACCGCTGGCTGGGGGAGGTGGGCACGCTCGCGGGGACGCGCTTCACCTTCACGGCGCCTGCGTCGGATCCGGGGCTGGTGCATCCGGTTCACCTCGTCTGCTCCGACGGGACGGGTGGCTACGGGAGCCTCCTTCTGCGCATCGCGGTCACTCCGGCAGAGGGGCCGTTGCCCGCCCCCTGGAAGAGCACGGTCTACGGTCTCCCGGAGGCCGCAGGAGGCGTGAGTCACGTCTCGGACGTCTTCGAGATCGTGGGCAACGGACCGGACGTGGGTTCCAGTGACCACGGGCGCATCGTCTTCCAGGACGCGACCGGGGACGTCGAGCTCACTGCCCGGGTGGTGGACTTCCGCGTGGATGGCTCGACCTCGAACTCCAGCGCCAAGGGCGGCGTGATGATCCGCGAGGACCTCGATGGCGGGGCGCGCGACGTGTTCGCCTACGTGCAGGGCAACAAGGCTTCGACGACGGCGCTGGGGGTGGGTGGGCACGTGCGCGCGAGCCGCGACGCCAGTCCCGGGGCGAAGGGGCGGGACGCGACGCTGGGGACTGTGGGGAACTACCTCAAGGCCGTGCGTCGGGGGAACACGCTCGCGGCGCTGGCGTCGACCGACGGGGTGGTGTGGGAGCAGCTCTGGACCGGCCAGGCGACGCTGGGGACGCAGGCCGTGGCTGGGCTAGCGGTGACCAGCGCCGATGGCCGTCGTGGCGATGCCGTGACGTACGCCCGCGGCAAGTTCCAGGTCGTGCCCGCGGCCGCCGTGGCGCTCCCGGTGGCGGGGCTCGCCGGGACGCTCGTGACCAGCAACACCTACAACTACAAGACCAAGGCGACGGTCACGCTGGTGAAGGCCGCGGCCGGTGACACCCTCCACTACACCCTGGACGGCAGCGAGCCGACGGAGTCGTCCCCGACCTACGCGGCAGCGTTCGACCTGACCACCGCCGGCGTGACGCCGATCAAGGCGCGCTCGTTCTCGGGCGGCCAGGGGTCGGCGACGCTAGTCCTGAACCTCACCATCACCCCTTGAACGCGGCCGACGCCGCTCGAGGCAACCCATGCGTCTGCTCCTCATCATCCTGGCCGTACTGTCGCTTCCGTTCGCTGCTCGCGCTGCCGATCCGGTCGGCGAGGCCGGGCTCTCCCAGGACCAGCTCGAGGACCCCTTCTTCGGCTTCCTCCGAGCCGGCCACCTGCCGGTGCACCTCGTGACCCCGGCGATGAAGGCGTTGCCCCCGGCACGGCGCGTGGCACTGGTGAAGGC
>CAZAIE010000611.1:0-5105 GCA_964485035.1 uncultured Myxococcaceae bacterium
GCTCGCCAGCGACCACCAAACGCATGGCTGACACGCTGGCCAGCGTCCCTGCGCTCAAGCCCTTCCCGCAGGTGGTGCAGAAGCTGATGGGGATGATGCAGGACCCGGACTTCGAGGTCGCGAAGATCACCCGGGCCGTGGAGGAGGACCCGGCGCTCGCCTCCAACGTGCTGCGCGTCGCCAACTCGGTGCTCTTCGGCGGGCTGATGCCCAGCAAGACCATCGGCCAGGCCATCGTGCGGCTGGGGATGCGCGCCCTGCACGAGATGGTGGTCTCGGTGAGCGTCTCGGGGATGTTCAAGGACGCGCGCGGCGAGGGCCGCAAGATCCGCGACCACTGCGCGGGGACGGGCGCGGTGGTGCGGGTGCTGGCGCGCGCCTTCTCCCCCAAGGACGTGGACGGGCTCTTCGTCGCCGGGCTGATGCACGACCTGGGGAAGCTGCTCCTGCTGCAGGCGAACCCGGCGGGCTACGAGGCGCTGACGGCGGACCCGGCGTTCCTGGTCCACGACGGCATCTACTCCCGCGAGCGCGCCGCGCTGGGGTTCGACCACGCGGTCTTCGGCGCCTTCGTGATGGTGGCCTGGAAGATCCCCGCGGTCTCCGCGCGCCTCGTCCAGCTGCACCACCAGGCCGCGCGCGCGCTCGCCGACCCGGCGGTCTCGCGCGCCCTCGCGCTCTTGCGGCTGGCGGACGCGGTGGAGCCGGCGCTCACCGCCGACAAGCAGGCGTGGAAGCAGGTCGTCGCCGGGCTCTGCGCCGACGAGGGCGTGAAGGCCGCGGGCGTCACCCCCGAGGGCCTGGAGCCGATGGCCGAGAAGCTGCTCGAGGCCCGCTCCAGCGCGCTGACGCTGTTCGGCTGACCGGCCCGAATGCGCGGTTGAGCCGGCCTTTCGCCGAGGGTAGAGAGTGCGCCCATGCCCCTCGACCCGCGCACCCTCCTGACCGCAGCCTCCGCGATGGCCCGCCTCGCCGGCGCCGAACTCTGGCGCCGCTTCTCCGAAGCCCGCACCGTGGGCTTCAAGCCCGCCGTGGGCCAGGTCACCTCCATCGACCTGGTCACCGACGCCGACACCGCCGCCGAGCGGCTCATCGTCGAGGCCATCCGCCGCGACTTCCCCGGCCACGGCATCCTCGCCGAGGAGAGCGGGCGCGCCGAGGGCGACGGCCGGCACCGGTGGATCATCGACCCGCTGGACGGGACCACGAACTACGCGCACCGGATGCCGCACTTCTCGGTGTCCATCGCCGTGGAGGACGAGCTGGGCGCCTGCGCCGGGGTGGTCTACGACCCGGGCCGCGACGAGATCTTCGCCGCCGGGCGCGGCCTCGGCGCCACGCTCGACGGTGCGCCGCTGCGGGTGACCTCCCAGGAGACGCTCGGCGGTGCGCTGCTGGCCACCGGCTTCCCCTACGACGTCTGGGAGCACCCCGAGCTGCCGGTGCGGATGCTGGAGGCGTTCCTGCGCCGCTCCCAGGGCATCCGCCGTGCGGGCAGCGCCGCGCTGGACATGTGCTACGTCGCCGCCGGTCGCTACGACGGCTACTTCGAGGGCCAGGTGAAGCCCTGGGACGTCGCCGCGGGCGCGCTGATCCTCCGCGAGGCGGGCGGCCGGGTCAGCCACCTCGACGGCTCGCCGTTCTCCTTCGCGCGGCCGGACGTGCTCGCCACCAACGGCGCCCTGCACGAGGAGATGGTGTGCGTCGCCCGGAAGACCCTCGTCGAGCTCGGCCGGCTCGCCCCCGCGCCCGGGGCGATGGGCTAGGCTGCCGGCATGCTCGAGCTCGCCATCCCCGGCTGGGACCCCATCCGCCTGGAGTACCTGCTGGTGGACTACAACGGCACGCTGGCCAAGGACGGCAAGCTGCTCGACGGCGTGGCCAAGCGCATCCACGCCCTCGCCAAGCGGGTGGAGGTGCACGTCGCCACCATGGACACCTTCGGGCGCGCCCGCTTCGCCCTCGACTCGCTGCCCGTGCAGATCAAGATCCTCGACGACCACGACTTCGGGGCGAAGGCCGGGTACCTCAACCGGCTGGGCCCCGGGCGCACCGCGGCCATCGGCAACGGCTACAACGACGCCGGCATCCTCAAGGCGGCGGTGCTCTCGGTGTGCGTCATCGGCCCGGAGGGGGCCGCGGGCGAGGCGCTGCGGCACGCGAGGATCGTGGTACACGACATCCGCGACGCGCTGGACCTGTTCCTCGAGACCAAGCGGCTCGAGGCCACGCTGCGGCGCTGAAGAATCTTCGAGGCCCCATGCTCCGCACCCTGCGAGTCTCCAACTATCGAAGCCTTGGCGAAGAGGTGGTCATCGACTTCGAACGCTTGTGCGTGTTCGTCGGTCCGAACGGCTCGGGCAAGAGCAACATCGTCGACGTTCTCCGGTTCGTCTCCGACGCCGCGCGCATCGGTCTCCCAGGAGCCATCTCGCTGCGCCACGGAATTGGCGCCGTGCGGCGCTGGAGCGCGGGTCATCCCTTCAATGTCCGGGTAGCGCTCGAGCTCAGCCTCACCGGCGGCCCTGCCCACTACTCCTTCGAGCTGACCGGCTCGCGCACCGAAGAGTACGAAGTGAAGTCCGAGCGCGCGATGGTGACCCGCGACGGAGCTGCCGTGGGGTATCGGATCGAGAAGGGGACCTGGTTGGAAGGCCCACCAGGGCTGCAGCCCCTCCTCGATCAGCAGAACCTCGCGCTCCAGCTGGTCGGGGGGGACACGCGCTTCCAGGACCTCGTGCGCACGCTCCAGAGCATCTCGATCTACTCGATCTTCCCCGACACCTTGCGGGCGCCCCAGAAGTACAACCCCACGAAGCCGATGACCCAGCATGGCGACAACTGGGTCTCCATCCTCAAGGACCAGCCACCTGAGACCTGGCACCCGGACCTCGTCGCCGCCCTGCATCGGCTGACGGGAGACGTGAAGAGCATCAGGACCAAGCAGGTCGCCAGCTACCTGGTTGCGGAGTTCGAGCACCTCTCCCCTGGCACGCCCAAGGCGAAGAAGTGGTTCGACGCCGCCCAGGAATCGGACGGGACGCTCCGCGTCGCCGGCATCATCACCGCCCTCCTGCAAGAACCCGCAGTCCCCATCATCGGCATCGAGGAGCCGGAGTTGACGGTCCATCCCGGGGCCGCCGAGTTGATCTTCGACCACCTGGCCCAGGCCAGCCACCGCAGCCAGGTCCTGGTCACGACCCACAGCCCCGAGCTTCTGGATCGCATCCAGCCCGAGGATGTGCGTGTCGTGACCAAGGCCGATGGGGCGACCAGCGTGAGCGCGATGGCCGAGCGCGACCGGAAGGTCGTGCGCGAGCGGCTCATGACCCTCGGAGAACTCTTCCGTCGCGAGCAGCTGAGCCTTCCCCTGGGAGGCTTGGAGTCCGCCCCATGAGCAAGGGCTATCTGCTGGTCGAGGGGCAGGGCGAGGTGGCCGCGGCGCCGAACCTGGTGTCGCGACTCTCGCATGAAGCCGGAGCCTGGCACCCCTGGACGGCGTTGCGATGGCCCAAGCTCCACCTCCAGGAAGACCTGGCCCGGGGAATCCAGTTCGTGAAGAGCAGGGGGGACGCTGCCTTTTGGTTCTCCGGGACGAAGACGATGCCTGTCCCCGCCAGCGGGGCCCGGAGGCAGCGGGCTGGCTCAGGACGCTCTCCGCCCCCTTTCCAATCGGGGTGGTGCTGTTCCACCGGGAGTACGAGGTGCTCTTCCTCCCCTGCCTCACGACGATGGCGGGGCGCCCCCTCGTGGGTCCGGATGGCATGGAACGTCCGGGCCTGCTTGCGGGCACGAGCTTCGAGGGAGGCTGGGAGAGCCGACGTGGAGTCAAGGAGTGGCTGTCGCAGCACTTCCCTGCGGGAAGAAGCTACAAGCCGACCTTGGACCAGCTCCCGATGACCAAGCTCCTCGACTTCCCCACGCTCCGGCGCGCAGAGGTCCCCTGCTTCGGCACGCTGGAGCGAGCGCTGTCCTTCGTCCTGTCCAACTGGCAGACCCCCGGAGGCGTCTACCCGACGCCCCCTTGATTCACCTCTGCCTGGCCTTCGCGGGCTCGGCCTTGCGGCTCCCCTCCGCCGAGACCACCTCGAAGCGCAGCTTCCCGATGAGGGCCGCGGTGTCCACGCGCGCCTCGGTGCCCAGCGCCACGTGCGAGGGGTCGGCCACCGGCTGGTTGAAGGTGGGATCCATCGCCACCCACTCGCCCACCCAGGCCTCGGCCCACTCGTGCCAGTACAGCGCCGGGACGCCATCGGCGGCGGTCATGTAGACCAGCCCGTCCACGCGGCGCGCGGGGATGCCGCTGGCGCGCAGGAGCGCGGTGAGGAGCAGCGCGTGCTCGGTGCAGTCGCCGCGCTTGTTGGCCAGGACGTCGGTGGCCCGGTCGCTGGAGCTGCCGTAGGACTTCTCGAGGTAGCGGTTCACGAACAGGTTCAGCCGGCGCGCGGCGGCCCAAGCGTCCTTCTCGTCGCCCACCACCTCGCGCGCGAGCTTCTGGATGGCGGGCGCGTCGGCCTCGACCACCAGGTTGGACTTGAGGTTGTCGGCCAGCTCCTTGTCGTCGCCCACGGCGACCGGCCGCTCCGCCTTCGCCGCTGGGAGGCGCGACTCGATGGTGAGCAGCGTGCTCCCATCGGGCTGGGGCTCCAGCTTCTGGCGCGCGGTGGCGATGCCGGTGGTGTCCTTGAAGCCCTGGACCCGCCACACCACCTTGGCCGGTGGCTCGCGGACGGCGTCGGGCAGCGGCTTCTCCAGCTGCACCCGGGTGAGGTTGAAGATGTCTACCTTGTCGAGCTGCTTGGCCACCTGCTCGCTCTCGGCGCGGCCCACCATCACCTCGGCGAAGTGCACCTCGAGGATCTGCCCGTCGCGGGCGACCACGGAGACGATGGGGAGGTTGGAGTCCGACTCGGTGGTCTTGATGCGCAGCACGGGCACGGTGATGCCCGCGGCGGTGACCGTGGCCTCGCCGTCGAAGACCGTGAGGTCCTCCTTGTCCTGCAGCGTGCGCTCCAGGTCCAGCGTCTTGCCGGCGAGCGGCTTGCGCGTGGCGGCGACGATGCGGGCGGCGTCGGCGTGCTCCACCGTCTCCCCGGTCGCCGGCA
>CAZAIE010000612.1:0-5103 GCA_964485035.1 uncultured Myxococcaceae bacterium
GTTGAAGGTCGTCGCCGGAGCGGTGGGACTGGCGCTGGTCGCCGTGCTGGTCGTGGCCGCTCAGCTCGCCGGAGCCACGCCGAGCCTCGAGCGGGCGGTCGAGCTTCGCCAGGCGGCGGTGGCTGGCGTCTACGTCGTGGTCGGGGCCGTGGTCGGGGTGCTCGTCGTCGGGCTCGCGGGAAGGGGAGGGGCCTCGAGCGCTCCGTGGCGCACGGCGTTGGCCGTGGTGATCCTTCTGGGGGCGCTTGGAGCCGGCGGAGCGGTCGGGCTCGGCTCTGCGCGCTTCGACGTGCTCGCGAGCGCCTCCGCCCAGGCGAGGACCGAGGGCTCGTTCGGCGTCGCAGAGAAGATCGCGCGACGGGCGCTCGCTCAGCGGCCGGACTCCGCGGCTGCGCGCCAGATGCTCGCCCGCGCCCAGGTGGGACTCGCCGGCAGCGTGCAGGACGCTTCGCGCGAGACGCGCTTCCGTCAGGCAGAGGAGTCGTTCAAGGCGGTCTTCGCCGTCCAGCCGTACGACACCGAGAGCGCAGCGAACCTGGCGCTGCTCTACGGGGCCTGGGCCAGGAGAGCGCCGGAGGAGCGGCTGGCCGAGCTGGCGGGCAAGGCGAAGCAGGCGTGGGAGGTGGCGCTGCGTTTCAACCCCATGGAGGCAGAGCTCCATTGCCGGCATGGCGGCGCGAGGCTGGCCGTCCTCTCCGACCCCGCCGGGGCACGGGGGAGCGCCGCCCAGGCCGAGAGGCTCAAGCCGGGGATCGGCTGTGGTGCGGCGCTGCGGGCCGACGTCCGTGCGTTCGAGGCACTGGGCGACGCCGCCGGACGCGCGGAGGCGTTCGCCGAGGCGGCCGCGCTGTACCCTCCTCAAGGAGCCGAACCCGGCGTGGAGACTGGCGGAGGCGCGGGCGTGGTTCGAGGCTGGTCGTCGCAAGGAGGCGCTCGTGGCCATCGCCGCGGGG
Source organism: uncultured Myxococcaceae bacterium (assembly GCA_964485035.1). Classification (GTDB taxonomy): domain Bacteria; phylum Myxococcota; class Myxococcia; order Myxococcales; family UBA5297; genus CAZAIE01. The sequence goes on from CAZAIE010000612.1 coordinate 954, forward strand.
AGGGCCTCGGGGCAGCCCCGGCCGTTCGAGCGCCTCGCCGCGCGCTGGGAGAAGCCGGGGGCCTCGGGCGAGCCCTTCCCGTTCGCCGTCGCCGGGTTCGTGCGCGGCGCCGCGGTCGGGCCTTCGATGCCCTGAACTGTCAAGGACCCGAAAAGGCCGGTCCGGAACAGCCCGGCGCCAAGAACTATCGGGGCCGTTTCTTCGGTGCCAAGATGGGTCGAACTCGGCGGCCGCCACGGGGCCGCCCGACCATTTTTTAGAGGAGATTTCCCATGAAGCGCTACGTCGTCGCGCTGCTCTCGGCGGCGGCGCTGGTCGCGGAGACCGGCTGCCCGTCTTCCGAGTGCTCGAAGGATGCGGACTGCAAGTCCGCCAACAACCGCTGCGACCAGGGCAAGTGCGTGCCCATCTGCTCGCCCGCGTGCGGGCTGGACGCTCCCATCTGCGACCCTGCGAGCCGGAGCTGCCGCGTCTGCACCGCGACCCAGGGCTGCACCGCGGGAACCATCTGCGACACCACCGCCAAGGGCGGCCAGTGCGTCGGCTGCCTCGCCAGCCCGAACTGCGTGGACCCCACGCCCGTCTGCGACCCCAGTTCAAAGACCTGCGTCACCTGTATCGAGGAAGAGGGTTGCCCGACCGGCCAGGCTTGCGACACCAAGGTTCCAGGTGGCAAGTGTGTCGAAGGCGGCTGCACCGACGCCAACTGCACCGGCTCGACGCCCATCTGCGATCCCGTCTCGCTCACCTGCGTGACCTGCACCGCGACCCAGGGCTGCGCCTCGGGCACCACCTGCGACACCTCCACCAGTGCGCGCGGCGTCTGCGTCGGCTGCTCGTCCAGCGCCCAGTGCAGCGGCGGGACCCCGGTCTGCAACGTCTCCATGAAGAAGTGCGTGGTGTGCACCGCCACCGAGGGTTGTGCGGCCCCGACCCCGGTCTGCGACACCGCCGTCGCCGGCGGCCGGTGCACCAAGGACGGCTGTGACAGCTCCGCCGACTGCTCCGCGCCCACGCCGGCCTGCGACGCCGCGAAGCGCAAGTGCGTGACCTGCACCGCGACCGAGGGCTGCCCCTCGGGGTCCGTCTGCGACACGACGATCACCGGCGGCGCTTGTGTGGGCTGCCTCACCGACGCCAACTGCAGCGGCGCGACCCCGGTCTGCGACACGGCGGTGAAGCGCTGCGTGGCCTGCACCGCGACCAAGGGCTGCCTCGCCGGGCAGATCTGCGACACCTCGACGCAGAACCGGAGCTGCCGCGGCTGCGTGCTGGACTCCGAGTGCCAGGGCATGAGCCCCGGAAGCCCCATCTGCGACACCACGACCAACAAGTGCGTGGTCTGCACCACGACCAAGGGCTGCGCCGGGACGAGCTGCGACACCACGGTGCCGGGCGGCCAGTGCGTGGGCTGCGTCAGCGACGCGGCGTGCCCCGGACAGGTCTGCGACACGGTGGCCAAGAAGTGCGTGAACTGCCTCGCCACCGGGAACAAGGGCTGCTCGGGCGCGACCCCGGTCTGCGACGCCACGGTGACCAACGGCCAGTGCGTGGGCTGCCTGAACAACGGCAACTGCACCGCGCCCAAGGGCGTCTGCGACCTGAACTCCAAGACCTGCGTCACCTGCACCGCCTCGCAGGGGTGCCCCGGCGCCATCTGCGACACCTCCGTCAGCGGGGGGGCCTGTGTCGGCTGCCTCTCGAACCTGCACTGTGGTGGGGCGACGCCCGCGTGCAACCTCACCACCAAGCAGTGCGTGGTGTGCATCGCCGCCGGAAACGAAGGCTGCTCGGGCGGGCTCCCCATCTGCAATGCCGCGGTGCCCAAGTGCGTGGTCTGCACCGCGACTGCGGGGTGCTCGGGCGCGACGCCGGCCTGCGACACCACGGTCACCAACGGGCAGTGCGTGGGGTGCGTGAGCAGCACGACCTGTGGGGCGAGCAAGCCGGTGTGTGACCCCGCGAGCAAGACCTGCGTCGTCTGTACCTCGAACTCGGGCTGCAGCAGCGGCGCCAAGCCCTTCTGTGACACCACCGTGACCGGCGGCGTGTGCGTGGGCTGCAGGACCAGCGGCGACTGCTCCGGAGCGACTCCCGTCTGCGACCCGACCAGCGACACCTGTGTGGCCGCTCCAGCGGGGAAACCGGTCATCCATGCGGTGAGCGTCGCGGGGCCTGCGGGTGCCAATGATGAGTACGTGGTGCTCTACAACGGCACGAACGCCGAGATTGACCTCGCGACGTACACCCTCTTCTACACCAGCGCTTCCGGCACGGGACTGGCGAGCAAGGGGGGCTTCAGCGGCTTGAAGATCGGCGCTCGGAAGTACCTGCTGATGGCCACCTTGACCTACGCGGGTACGGTGACGAAGGATGCCACCACCTCGGGCGGGTTTGCGGCGGCGGGTGGGACGATCTGGCTGACCAGCACGGCCACTCCTCCGACGGCAGTGAACAGCGCCAACGTCGTCGATGTCGTCGCGTACGGAGCCGTGACGAGCGACTTTGTCGAGGGCTCGGGCCCGGCTCCGCTGCCGGATGCCACCCAGGAGGCAGGGCGCAAGGTCGCTGGCGTGGATACCAACGACAACGCCGCCGACTTCGAGGTCCGCGCCAGGAATCCCAAGAACCTGGCGTCTCCCTGACGAGAGCCCCTGAACGCCGCGCGCGACGCACGGGGCTATCCTTGGGGAGCCTGGCTGGCTCCTACCCGGGAGGTCCCATGCGTCGCCTCGCGCTGCTGACCGCACTCCTCGCCGTCGGGCTTCCATCCACGGGGGCCGCCACGGGCGGGCGGATCTCCGTCGCCCTGCACGATGCGGAGATCGGCAACGCCATCCGCATCGTCACCCAGCCCAGCAACCTCAACTTCGTCCTCGACGAGGAGGTGAAGGGGAAGGTCACGCTGCGGCTGCGCAACGTCCCCTGGCGCCAGGCCCTGGAGACCGTGCTGCGCTCGAAGGGTCTGGGGATGGAGTCCTCGGGCACGGTGGTGCGCATCGCGCCGCTCACCAAGCTCGTGTCCGAGAAGGAAGCCGAGGCGCGGCTGGCGAAGGCGACCCTCGCCTCGCGTCCCCTGAAGACGCGGCTGATCCCGGTGAGCAACGCCCGCGCGAAGGACCTGGAGCCGCTGGTCAAGGCGAGCCTCACCGAGCGCGGGACGGTGCAGGTGGACGAGCGGACCAACACGCTCATCGTCCGCGACGTGCAGTAGGAGCGGGCTCCGGCGATAGCGTCATTCGATACTATCGGCCGACTCGAAACGTTCGCTTTCGAGCTGTGACCCGCGAGCGGAATCTCCTGTCCCCTGGATGGTTGATGCTCCCGGACTCGGGCCGGCGCTACCCTGCCAGGGCTACACGACGAACCGGGGAGGGGACGGGAGCTGGCGATGGAGGACGTCGAGGTGGTCGAGGCGCGCAGCGTGCTGCGACGGATCCCGCTGTGGACCCTGCTGCGCGGGCTGGTGTTCGCCTCCATCGTGGTCGGGGTGCTCCTGTCGATGCACGCCTACCTCGCCGGCCGCATCTTCACCGGCCTGGGGCTCGCGGGGACGCCGCTGGACGTCGCGTGGGCGGTGGTGTGGTGCCTGTTCGCGCTGCTCTTCGCCGGCTTCTTCGGACGCAAGCTGCCCCGCGCCGTGGCAGTGCCGCTGCACTGGGTCGCCTACTCGTGGATGGGGCTGTTCGTGCTGCTGTTCTGCTCGGTCGCCGCGGTCGACCTCGCGAGCGCTGGCGTCGCCCTCGTGCGCGGCGTTTCCGTTGCGGACCGTTGGACCCCGGGGGCCAGCTTGGCGGCGCTCGGCGTCGGCGTCGGCGCCTTCGCGTGGGGGGCATGGCGAGCGCTGGGACCCGCGGTGGTCGAGCGGATCCGCGTGCCCATCGCTGGCCTGCCGCAAGAGTTCGAGGGCTACCGGGTGGTGCAGCTCAGCGACCTCCACGTCGGCGACACGCGGGGCCGCGGCTTCTCGGAGCGGCTCGCGAGGCAGGTGAACGCGCTCGACCCGGACCTGGTGGCCGTCACCGGAGACCTCGCAGACGGGAGCCCGGCGCGGGTCGGCGAGGAGGTCGCGCCGCTGGGAGCGATGCGCGCACGGGACGGCGTGCTCTTCGTGACCGGGAACCACGAGTACTTCAACGGGCTCGGAGGC
>CAZAIE010000613.1:0-5100 GCA_964485035.1 uncultured Myxococcaceae bacterium
ACCCCGGGAACAGCCCCGCGAGGCCCCTCCCCCGCGCCTCGGCCAGCGTGCAGGCGCACTCGCGCTCCACCGCCCGGTTCCCCTCGATGAGCCGGCCGTCGCGGCCCAACACCCCCGCCGGCTCGGGCATGGCCTCCAGGAAGGCCCGGAGCAGCGCCTCGCTGCGGCGCAGGGCGTCCACCGCCAGCTTGTGCTCGTGGATGTCGCGGCCCACCGCGACGATCTCCACCACCTTGCCGTCACGCACCACCGCCCGGTCGCTCCAGGCAATCCACCGCCAGCCCTCGCGGGTCATCGCCCGCTGCTCGACGTGGGCCACGTGGGGCGGACGACCGAGCGCCTCCACCGCCTCGCGGGTCGCCGCCGCGTCGTCGGGGTGGACGAGCGGCAGGTAGGTCTGCCCGAGCAACTCCGCCTCGGTCTTCCCGAAGAGGGCGCAGTAGGAGGGGCTCACGTAGGTGAAGCGCCCCTCCGGGTCTACCCGCACCAGCAGGTCGGCGACGGTGTCCACGAGCTGGCGGTACCGCTCCTCGCTGGCCTTCACCGCCGCCTCGCTGCGCTTCACCGCCTCCTCCGCCCGCCGGCGCTCGGTGATGTCCTCGAAGAGCGCGGCCATCGAGTCCGGCCCGGTGGCCACCGCGTAGACCGCGAAGGCCCCGGCGATCTGCCCGTCGCGGTAGTCCACCTGCTCGGTCGTCCAGGCGCGCCCGGTCCGCGCCACCTCGCGGTAGCGCTCGGGGACCTCCGTCCCGCCGAGCGTCGGGAAGGCCTCGTCGATGCGCTTGCCCACGAAGCGGGAGTTGTCGATCCCCAGGATCCGATCCGCCGCGGGGTTCGCCCCGGTGAACACCAGCGCGCCGTCCGGAAGGAGCCGGTAGAAGTGCGCGCCGAAGGGGATGGCCCCGAAGAGCCCGGCCCAGAGGCTCTGCGGGGAGTGGGCCTCGTGTGCTCCGGTGGACTCGTTCATGGCAGCCTCGCAAGCAGGGGCCGCCGCCCCCGCGACGAGCGCCAGGATAGCAGCGCCGCTCTGGTACAGTCGCGCGCCGTATGACCAACGACCACACAGCTGCTCGACCCGGGCTCTCCACCCGCATCCTCCTGGGGTTCGGCGTGGGGACCGCCGCGGGCCTCGGGGCGCACGCGCTGGGCGAGGGTGGCGTGCTGCCGGCCTGGGCCGACTGGGCGGTGCGCAACGTCACCGAGCCCGCGGGGAAGCTCTTCCTGCGCCTGCTGCTCATGACCGTGGTCCCGCTGGTGGTCACCTCGCTGACCCTGGGCATCGCCGGGCTGGGCGACCTGCGGCGGCTGGGACGCATCGGACTGCGGACGCTGGGCTACACCGCCCTCGTCACCGGCATCTCGGTGGCCATCGGCCTCACCCTCGCCAACACAATCCAGCCCGGGCTCAGGGTGGACGCCCGCCTGCGCGAGACGCTCTTCCGCCCCACCGCGGGCCTGGAGGCGGCCACGGGCTCGCTGGGCGGGGGCCGCCCTTTCGCCCAGGCGGTGGTGGACCTGGTGCCGGAGAACCCCTTCGCGTCGGCGGCGAGGACCCCTCCCGACCTGCTGGCGCTGATGGTCTTCTCGGTCTTCCTGGGCGTGTCGCTCGCCGCGAGCCGCGAGGCCGGCCGACCCCTGGCACAGGTGCTGGAGTCGGTCTTCGCGGTGCTGCAGAAGGTGGTGGCACTGGTGCTGGAGCTGGCCCCGTTCGGCGTCGCCGCGCTGCTCGCGACCATGACCGCGCGCTCCGGGCTCTCGCTGCTGCAGGGGCTCGCGGCCTTCGTCCTCACCGTGCTCGCCGGCCTCGCCTTCCACCAGTTCGTCGTCTACTCGCTCCTCCTCAAGTTCGTGGCGCGCGTCTCGCCGCTTCAGTTCTTCCGCCGCGCGCGCACGGTGATGGCCACCGCCTTCGCCACCTCCTCCTCGGCCGCCACGCTCCCCACCGCGCTGCGCGAGGCCCAGGAGCGGCTCGGGCTGCCCCGGGAGATCGCGAGCTTCGTGCTCACCCTGGGCGCCACCGCCAACCAGCACGGCACCGCGATCTACGAGGGCGTCACGGTGCTCTTCCTGGCCCAGCTCTTCGGCGTGGACCTGTCGCTCTCGCAGCAGCTCGCCGTGCTGGGGATGGCGGTCGTCGCGGGCGTGGGGACGGCAGGGGTGCCTTCGGGCTCGCTGCCGTTCATCGCGCTGGTGCTGCAGTCCGTGGGGGTGCCCCCGGACGGCATCGCGGTGATCCTGGGCGTGGACCGGCTGCTGGACATGTGCCGCACCGTCCCCAACGTGACCGGCGACCTGGTGCTGGCGACGATGGTCGCCCGCGCCGAGGGGGTGGCGGTCTTCGAGGAGCCAGCTCCCGAGACCGAGGCCCAATGAGGCACGATGGCCCGGAGCGGGCGCCGTGGCGCGCTCGAGCAGGGCTCTCCCTGACTGATGGAGGCGTCATGTGGTCGATGACTGGCTCATCCTGCCGCAGCACGCGAGCCCTGGTCTGCCTCCTGGCGGCAGCGCTGGTGCTGCTCGGAGGCTGCGCGTCGATCCGACCGGGCGAGCTCGAACCGCGCGTCGACGCGACAGAGATGGCCGTCTACCAGGTGGTGCTGCGCTCCCTCTCCGACCACCTCTCCAATCCGAGAATCGCGGCCAGAACCATCGATCTCCCCGAGGGCTTCCCCTCCCTCGGCGTGTGGTTCGAGGGCGCCTGCACTTCCGCTGGGACTCAGCCGCCTTCCATTCCCTCCCGTCCGGCCAGGCGGGTCCCCAGAGGAGCCAGTTGGTCCATCCCAACGTCCTCGACCAGCGGCCAGACAGTGCAGTTCTCGAGGGTCGGCTTCGATGAGACGGGTGGCCGGGCGGCGGTGTACGTCGTCATCTCTTGCGGCGACCTGTGCGGCTGGGGCGATGTCTTCCTGCTCGAGAAGCGCGACGAGCGATGGAGCGTGGGGTGCAGCTCCACGCTCTGGGAGTCATAGCCAGAGGGCCCGCCTACCAGCGCACGCGCACCTCGTCCACCGACACGCGCTGCCCCTGCGTCCACGAGCTGCCCACCCCGACCTCGCAGAGTCCCTGCGAGAAGCGCGCGAAGGTCATCCCCTCGAAGTCGCGCAGCGGGAGTTGGAGGACTTGATAGCCGCACCCTCCCTTGAGGGTGAGCGCGCGAATCGCCGGCACCGACGAGCCGCAGCTCCCCGGCCAGGCCCGGACCTCGGACCACATCCCGGGCTCGCCGCAGTTCTCGACCGCCAGCTCCAGGAACGCACTGCCGTCGTCGAAGGCAGCCTCGGGCACCGCGCCCGTCGCGAGCCCCAGGTCCTTGAAGCGGAGGTTCTCCCAGCACCCTCCGGAGGCGGGACAGCCGGGCATCCAGTCGAAGGAGGCCGTCCCTGCGGAGGGGTGGGCTCCACGGACGAAGCCGTCGGGCAGGCGGTAGCCCGCGGGTGTCTCGTCGCGGAAGACGACCAGCTCGTGCACGGGCTCGGGCCGCGTGGTGGCCACAGCCGCTCCGCTGGCCCGCGGGACCGGCTCGCCCCGGGTGTAGACCGTGAGCACGGCCCAGTAGGCGGTGGCGGGCACGAGACCCGAGGTGATCGTCGAGACCACCGGATCACTCGCCCCTGAACTACTACCGCTCGAAAGCTTCTCGGGGCGGGAGGATTTGTAGTGCACCGCAGCAACCGGCCGGCGGGTCGTGAGGCCTGCTCTCGACCCTCAACTGTCGACTGTCGACCGCGGCTCCGCCGCTGGATGGTCGGCACGAGCACTTCGGTTGCGGCGGAGCCGCGCTGCGAGGAAGCCTCCTCCCAGCTCCGGGCGCTCGCTGCTCGTGACGATCTTCACCGTCCCCGTCCGCTGCTCCGCTTCCGCGGCCGAGCCAGCCAGGGCCACTTCCATCCGCTCGACCTGGGAGAGCTCGCCCGTCCAGGTCCAACGCCAGCGGACGGTGTTCGGCGTCGTCCACGCTGCCTCAAACCCGCTCGCCCGGGGAGGCGCTGCGTCGGGAGCATCGACGCCCCCCGCATCGGCCGGCGCGCCCGCATCGACCAGCTCGCCGGCATCGGCGCCCGCGTCGCCGGCGCGGAAGGCCACCTGCATGGGGATCACCTCGCAGGCTGCAAGCACCCCGGCGGTGAGCCAGCCCAGGAGCCAGATTCTCGATCGCACGTTCTGCACTCTCTCCACGTCCCTGCCTTCTCTGCCGCGGCCAGGCGAGTTGCGCCTGACCTTGAGCCTAGTCCCCGCGACGACTAGAACCGGCTCATTCTCGCGTGAGCCGTTGGGGTCTCCTCCGGGTGCATCGAGTATGTGGACGTCCGAGCCCAGACCATGAGCCCCGAGCGGTCGCCTGGCCCGCCCGAGGGCCAGCTGCTCCAGCCCCCCTGCTTCGAGCGGGCGGACACCGACCTCGTGGTCCAGGCGCGACGCGGCGACAGCGCAGCGGCCTCGCGCCTGCTCCAGCGCCACCTCCCCCGGCTCGCGCGGCTGGTCGCCTCGGTCCTCGGGGGCGACCGCGACCGCCACGACGTGCTCCAGGACGTGCTCGAGCACGTCGCCCGCGGGTTGCCGACGCTGCGGGACCCCACGCTCTTCGTCCCCTGGACGCGCTCGATCGCGCTGGGCCGGGTGCGCAAGCACCTGCGCGCGAGGCGCCGCAGGCAGTGGCTGGTCTTCTGGGAGGACTCCCCGCCCGCGGAGCCCGAGGCGCCCGTCGCGGGCGACGACGTTCGGCAGGCCGTGCGCGCGCTGTACCGCCTGCTCGACCAGTGCCCGTCCCAGGACCGCATCGCCTTCTGCCTGCGCCACGTCGAGGGGCTCAAGCTCGAGGAGGTGGCGGCGGCGACCGGCACCTCGCTGGCCACCTGCAAGCGCCGCCTGTCCCGAGCCGAGCGGCTGCTCCAGCAAGAGGGCGCGGGCCACCCCGACCTCGCCCGCTTCGCCGCGGGAGGTGAGCGATGAGCCCGCACGACCTCGACTGCGAACGCCTCGGCCGCGAGGCCGCAGGACTGCGTGACCGGGACCTCGTCCCAGGGATGGTCGCGCGTGCAGACCTCTCCTCCGCGCTGGAGCCGCGTCCGCGCAATCCCTGGAAGCTGCTCGCCGCCTGCG
>CAZAIE010000614.1:0-5097 GCA_964485035.1 uncultured Myxococcaceae bacterium
CGCTCGCCATCCGGCTCGCGAGGAAGAGCCCCAGCCCCAGCCCCGAACCGGGAGGGCGGGTCGTGAAGAACGGGTCGAAGACCAGGGCGCGGACCTTCTCGGGGATGCCCGGACCGTCGTCCTCCACCGCGAGCGAGACCGACTTCCCGTCCTCGGTGACGACCAGCTTCACGTGGCCCTGGGGGCCCGCGGCGAGCGTGGCGTTGTCGAGCAGCTTCTCCAGCGCGCGGGTGAGCGCGCGGGCGTCGCTCTTCATCCGCACCGCCTCGGGCGCCTCGAGCGCGAACTTCCACTTCGCCCCCAGCGGCGTGAGGCACTCGCGCAGAAGGTCGATGTCGTCGCGACGCACCTTCAGCTCCAGCTCCGAGAGGCGCGCGACCAGCAGCGCCAGGCGTCCCAGGTCGCCCTCCACCTCCTTGCCGATGGCCCGCAGGTCGTCCAGCTCCTCCGGGGGCTTGCGGCCCTGCGGCCAGGCGGCGACGAGGTCGTCCACGTAGCCCGCGAGGCTGCGCACGTTGGAGCGCAGGCTCCCCACCGGGTTGTTCATCTCGTGCGCGAGGCCGGCCGCGAAGATCGACAGCGAGGCGGCCCGGCGCGCCTCGTCCAGCGCGCGGCCCTGCTTCTCCAGCATCCCGTAGGCGTTGCGCAGCGCGAGGTGCATGCGCCGCAGTTCGTTGTTCATCCGCACCTGCTCGGAGACGTCCAAAAGCCGCACCAGCGCCAGGCGCTCGCCCTCGCTGCCCTCGAACGCGTGGATCAGCGCGGACATGGTCAGGTCCCGGCCGTCGCCACAGCGCACCAGCGCCTCGCCGTAGTAGCCGCTCTGCTCGAGCAGGGGCGCCCCGAAGGCGAGCAGGCGCGGGTTGGGCTTCTCGGGCGAGAGCTGCGCCAGTGGGTGGCCCTCGAGCAACGCCGGGTCCCAGCCCAGCATCTGGTCGACTGGTCCGCGCACGCCCAGCACCGTCCCGGCGCCGGTGTCGACGAGCAGGCTCACCTCGCCTGCGCGGTCCAAGAGCATCTGTTCGATCTGGTGGCGGTGGCGCGCCCACCCGGGCGCCAGGTTGGGGTCCATGGCTAGCCTCTCAGGTAGGAGTCGACCTGCTCGGAGATCTTGATCATCGTCGCCTTCATCACTTCGACCGGCAGTGGCGGCAGGTCCAGCCGGTCGATGCGCGCCTGGTCCACCTGCGGCGCGGTCCCCTTGTCGAGCCCCGGCCAGCCGATGCCCCAGCTCCAGTAGTCGGAGACCGCCACGATGTCGGCGACCATGCGGCAGTCCTCCTCGGCCTTGTGGTGGATGTCGCCGGCCACGCCGTGGTGGTTGGAGACCACCCAGACCAGGGAGCTGGGGTACTTCCAGTGCCGCGCCAGCTCGCCGCCTACCTGCTGGTGGTCCACGCCGATGATCTCGCGCTCGAGCTCCACCGAGTGCGGCCCGCCCTTCTCCACCGCCTTGGCGTAGGCGCGGAACTGCTGCGGGAAGAGCACCGCGATGGCCACCCGCCCGAAGTCGTGCAGGAGCCCGGCGGCGAACGCCCGGTCCGGCAGCGTCAGGCCCACGCGCTCGGAGAGGTGCTTGGCGATGAGCCCCACCGCGAGCGAGTGGCCGGGCAGGTACTCGGGCAGCGAGCGCCCCGCGCTCCCGAGGATCTCGTGGGACTGCATGCACAGGACCATCTGGTAGACGGTGGTCATGCCCAGGTAGACCACCGCCTTCTCCAGGGACTGCACGCCGCCGGAGACGTAGTGGTGCGCGGAGTTCGCGAGCTTGAGCACCTGCGAGGCGAGACCCACGTCGGTCTCGATGACCCGGGACATGTCCGCGAAGGTCGACTCGGGGTCGTTCATCAGCTCCTCGAGCCGCGCGCACTTGTCGGGCAGCGGAGGCAGCTCGTGGAGCTGGGAGATGATGTCGGCCGGTTTCATGGGCTCCCCACGCGGCGCCGCCGGCGCCCCGTTCCCGCTTCGTCACCGCTGAGAGGGGTCGCCCCCTCCCTGATGGAGGTCTGTGTAACGGACGGTGCGGAACGCCGCCGGACTGGCCCCTGGGAGGCGGTCTGCCACGAGGCGACCGCAAAGCCTGGCACCGCGCCCAGGGATCCCCCGACTGGGAAGGGCCTGGCACCGCTCGAAAGGGGCTGCTCCCGAGTGCCAGGCTTTCTGAATTGCTCATGATTCCAGGACCTTGCGTCACCCGCCCCAGACCGCCCGGGATGTGGGAACCTCCTCCCGTCACCACTCCCGGAGGCCCTCGTGCGCTTCACGTCCTTGCTCGTCGCTGCAGGTCTCTTGCTCCTCGGGGCCGGTTGCTCGAACCCTCCACCGGCCGACCCTCCCGACGGCGGGTGTGCCACGCCTTGCGGCAGCGCCTGCTGCGCCGACGGCCAGGTGTGCAAGAGCGGCCGCTGCCAGACCCCCTGCGCTCCGCAGTGCGACAACCGGTTCTGCGGCGACGACGGCTGTGGCGGGAGCTGCGGTGATTGCCCCACCACCGGCGTCTGGGTCTGCAGCGACGAGGGGCGTTGCGAGAAGTGCACGCCGCAGTGCACGGGCAAGAGCTGTGGCGACGACGGCTGCGGCGGGAGCTGCGGCAACTGCACTGGCGGCCAGGTCTGCAAGGCCGGGCAGTGCGGCACGTGCGTGCCCTCCACCTGCCAGGCGCAGGGGAAGAACTGCGGCGAGATGCCGGACGGCTGCGGCGGCAAGCTGACCTGTGGCAGCTGCACCGCGCCGGAGACGTGCGGGGCCCTCACCGTCAACGTCTGCGGCTGCAAGAAGGCCACCTGCGAGGCGCTGGGCAAGGACTGCGGCAAGATCGTCGATGGCTGCGGGGGCACGGTGGAGTGCGGCACCTGCGCGACGGGCGAGACCTGCGGCGGCGGCGGCGCCCCCAACGTCTGCGGCACCGGGACCTGCGTGGGCGAGTCGGACAAGGACTTCTGCGCGACCTCGGGCAAGACGTGCGGGGAGGTGACCGCCTTCGACACCTGCGGCAAGTCGCGCACCGCCAACTGCGGCTCGTGCACTGCGCCGGCCACCTGCGGCGCGACCAACCAGTGCGAGTGCCCGGCGGAGTCCGAGGCCCAGTTCTGCGCCCGCCACGGCAAGACCTGCGGGACCTTCACCGGCCCGGACCTGTGCGGCAAGCCCCGGACCGCCACGTGCGGCACCTGCACCTCGGGCAAGGTCTGCAGCGCCTCGAACCTGTGCACCTGCTCCTCCCAGACCGACGCCCAGTTCTGCGCGCAGTACAAGAAGGACTGCGGGAGCTACACCGACACCGACGCCTGCAGCGAGACCCGCACCGCGAGCTGTGGCTCGTGCGCGGGCACCTGCATCGACAACGTCTGCTGTGCGCCGGAGACCGACCAGGCGTTCTGCGCGCGCATGAAGAAGAACTGCGGCACGGTCACCGGCACCGACGCGTGCGGCAACCCCAAGACCGCGACCTGCGGGACCTGCACCTCTCCCAGCGTCTGCGGCGCCGACAACACCTGCGTCTGCGGCAGCGAGACCGACGCGGCGTTCTGTGCGCGGCACGGCAACAAGAACTGCGGCGACGTGGTGGGCAAGGACCTGTGCGGCAACGCCAAGACCCTGAACTGCGGCACCTGCACGGCCCCCAACTACTGCAGCGCGGCCACCCCCAACGTCTGCGGCTGCGTGGGCGAGACCGACGCCCAGCTCTGCGCCGCCAAGGGCGCCGGGTGCGGGTCGATCACCGCCACCGACAAGTGCGGCATCGCGCGGTCCATCGCCAGCTGCGGGACGTGCACCAACGGCTTGACCTGCGCCTTCCTGAAGCCCAACACCTGCGGCGGGTTCGAGGACATGACCTCGCACATCGCCGGCGGCTGGGTGGTGGACATCTTCGGCAACGCCAACGACGAGGTCTACCTCGCGCTCATCGACGCCTCGAACACGGTGTCCACCGTGGAGTACTGGAACGGCTCCTCGCTGACCAAGGTCATCACCGCCACCGCAAACTCCGGCCGCAGCTATCGAACCCTCCACGGCACCGCGTCCTACGTGCTCGCGCTCGGCGGCGGCGGGCCCAGCGCGCAGCCCGGGTGGGAGGCGGCGGCGGGCTCGAAGGGGAGCTGGGCCAAGGTCACCAACGTCCCCAGCAGCGGCACCGGAATGAGCTCGGTCTACGTCTACTCCGCGACCAGCGCCATCGCCGTCGGGGACGGCATCTACACCCAGAAGAACGGCGTGTGGACGAGCGGGGGCCCGGTGGTCATGTCGGCGGTGTGGGGCTGGCCGAGCGGCCAGGCCATCGCCGTGGCCTACGGCGGCGCGCTCGGCTGGGACCCGGTCGGGAGCTGGGACTTCGGCGTGCCCGATCCCACGCTCTTCCCCAGCGGAGTCTGGGGCGCCTCGGCGACCGACGTCTGGACCGTGGGGAACGCGAGCGGCGCGGGCGCCATCGAGCGCCTCAGCGGCACCGCCTGGTCTCGCGTCACCCTGCCAGAGGGGACCGGCCTCTTGAATGTGGTCCACGGCTCGTCGGCCACCGACGTGTGGTTTGGCGGCGACGGCGTTCTCCTGAAGTGGGACGGGAGCCAGTTCACCGTGGTTCCCACCGGCACCACCTCCATCATCTCCGCGCTGTGGGTGAACCCCAACGGCGGCGACGTGTGGATCGGCGGGTACGGCTTCCTCCGCCGCCTCAGGCGCTGAGCCGCGGTCGGGCGTTCGCTTTCGTCACGCCTCGATGCGGCAGGTGACCGGCCGGTGGTCCGACGCAGCGACCCCGGCCGGCTCCTCCTCGCCCACCTCGCCCGAGTCGCGCACGTAGCGCACCGGGCAGTCGCTCCTCAGCATTGCCGGCGAGACGAGGATGTGGTCGAGCCACGCACGGTGGGGCGCCCGGTTCTCGACGATCATGTCCGGGTAGGTGGTGGTCCACACCTCCTTGCCGGCGCGGACGTGGTGCCAGAGCGCGTTGTGGAGGATGAGCTCCGGCTCGTAGACGCTGCCCATCACCCGCTCGATGCCGCTGGCGCCCAGCATCCGCTCGTAGTTGTCGTAGCCGGGGTCGTCGTTGAAGTCGCCGAGCAGCACGAACGGGGCGACCGGCTGCTGGCCGACGAC
>CAZAIE010000615.1:0-5095 GCA_964485035.1 uncultured Myxococcaceae bacterium
GCCTGATCCTGGTGGTGGGGGCGGTGGTGTCCTTGGGGAAGGAGAAGGTCGCGCTCTCCAGGCCCGAGCCGTCGGGGTTCGCGCGTACGGCGCCGTAGCCGTCCTTGCGCGGGCCCAGCCACACCTTGCCCTGGTACCCGAAGACGAACGAGAAAGGCGTCCCGTCGCCGAAGGGGTCCGAGAAGAGCATCTCCGCCTCGGCGATCTTGAGGCTCGCCTGCGCCGGGCCGGAGACCACCGCCAGCCCGTCCACCGCGTCGGTCCCGGCGGCGGTCCCGGTCAGGGTGAGGCTGCCCGCGGTCGCTCGGTAGGTCCACGCGAACGTCACGCTCTCCCCCGGGGCGAGGTCGGCGGTCGCCGGCGCCGGGCCGGTCAGCCGCGTCGCGACCGAGGCCTTCGAGGACCCGAGCGGGGAGGGCGCGACGCTCAGCGCGTCGCGGATGCCGGCGTTGGTGACGGTCATGGTCACCGGGAACTCCGCCAGGGGCCCGACCAGGCCCGGCGCGTCCAGCGAGGCCACCAGCGCCGCGCGCTCGCCCACCCGGACGCTCAGGCTCGCTGGCGGGGACTCCACCGGCTGGCCGTCGAGCGCGTCGGTGCCTGCGGCGGAGGCGGTCGCGGTGAGAGTCCCCTCGCCCTTGGCGTGGACCGTGAAGCGGAAGCTCGCGCTCGCGCCCGCGGCGATGGGGGCGCTCGCCGGGACCGGGCCGGCGGTCACCGACGCAGGCGCGGTCCCGGTGAAGGCCAGCGCGGAGGGCGCCACGGCGGCCGCGTCCGACCCGCCCGGGTTGGTCACCTCCAGGTGCAGGTCGAAGGTGTCGTCCGGGTGGACCTGGGCGGGGCCGGTGAGCGCGGCGACGAGCGTCGCCCGCTGCAGAATCCGGAGCTCCTGTGAGAGCGCTGCGAGCGAGGCGACGGCGGCGCCGGTGCCGGACTCCGTCCCTGTCACCGTGCCCTCGAAGGTCACGGCTCCGGGAGCGAGCGCCTGGAAGGTCCAGCGGAAGGTCTCGCTCGCTCCCGTCGGGAGGTCCACCTGCGCCGGCGTCGGGCCGGTGAGGGCGCTCAGGGCCCCGCTGCCCCGGTAGGAGAGCGCGGGAGCGACTGCCAGGAGCGGCGCAGCGCGGTTGGTCGCCACCAGCTCCACGCTGATCGTCTGTCCCACCGTGAGCTGCGCCGGCGACGCCGAGACCAGCGCCTCGAGGTCGGAGTGCCGGATGACCACCGTCGCCGACTCGGCGGCGGGCATCGCCACCGGGGTTCCGGAGTTGCCGTCCGAGCCGGTGGCTGCGAGCCGGAACGCGAGCACGCCGTCGGCGCTCGCCAGCGCCAGGAGCGCGAAGGCCCGGGTCTCGCCTCCGGGGATGTCCTGGGGCTCCGGGGGGGCGCCGTCGAGGTGGGCCTGGCCCGAGCCCACCATCTCCAGGGCGCCCGGGAACACGTCCAGCGCCGCGGCCTCCCCGGTGTTGCTCACCGCCAGCTCCAGCGCCACGGTCTGACCGACGCTCACCGTGGAGGGGCGCGCGGTGAGCACCCCTGCGAGCTGCGCCGCGCGCTGGACCCGGAGTGCCGCCGAGACCTGCGGCATCAGCACCGGCGCGTCGTCGGACCCCATCCCCTTGGCGGTGAAGCCCAGCTCCCACGCGCCCGAGGCGGTCGCCTCGAGCGCCCACTCGAACCGGACCTCGGCCCCGGGAGCCACCTCTTGCGCCAAGGGGAGCGTCAGCTCCCGCAGCCCCTCGGGGAGCGCCAGCGTGGGGACCACGGCGCGCACGGTCTCGGCCCCCGGGTTGGTGATCCGCAGACCGGCGTTGAACGCCTGTCCGGTGGAAACGACCGATGGCGTCTCGATCACTCCCTGGAGCGAGTAGGCGCCGCGGACGAGCGTGGTCCCCGAGGCCTCGGCCGCGAGCGGCGCCGAGGTCGCCGGGTCCACGCCGTGCGCCGAGACTCGGACCGAGACCTCGCCGGGAGCGGTCGCGCGGGCGGTCAGGAGCAGGTCCTGCTCGGCCTTGGGCTGGAGCGCGGAGGCCGGGGGGGCGGCGTCGAAGACCAGGCCGCCGGGGCCCAAGGTCGAGGGTGCGTCGAGGACCACCTGTTCGATCGTCCGGCCTCCGGGGTTCGAGAGCCGCGCCGTGACCGTGAGGGCCTCGCCGAGGTCGACCTGGGAGGGGACGAGCAGCGTCACGAGGAGCGCTCCCGGGCTCGCGGTCGCGGTGTAGGCGTGGGCGAGCGTGGCCTTCCCGTAGGGCCCCTGGACGGTGAGGTCGTGGACCCCCGCCGGCAGCCCGCGGGGCGCCCTCGCCGAGAGGAGGCTCGCGTCCAGGCGCTTCACCTCGAGCAGCTCGGTCTCTCCCAGCCAGGCGCGGAAGAGGCCGTCCGTCCGCGAGGGGGCGCCGCCCAACCCCTGCTCCGCGCGCACGTAGAACTCGCCCAGGATGGAGAGGGGGACCTCCTCGTCCACGTTCCCGACCGCCGGCGCCACCGACTCCACCACCGGGGCGGGCAGGGGCGTCGAGCTTCGGCAGGAGGCCAGGGCGAGCGCCAGGGCCAGCGTGGCTGGGCTAGAACGCTTCAAAGCGATACCCCACGTCCACCAGCACGGAGCCCAACTGGCCCCGGACTGCCGGGGCTCCGAGGTTGCCGTTGCGCCAGTATCTCACCTCGAGGAACGGCCCACCGAGCGGCGCCCGGCGCTGCACCCCGAACGTGGCGTGGTACGAGAGCCCCAGCCCCTCGGCGCGCTCCGCGGGCTGGCCTTCCACGGTGAGCTTGCTGAAGCTCTGCACGAACCCCAGGCCTGCCCCGATGCTGACCATCCACTGGCCGCTTGCGCCGAAGGGCTTGCGCCAGTGCGCCGAGGCCAGGACGGTGACGAAGTCGTGCCGCCCGTGCAGGGTGAGGCCGTCCACCTCCTCGTCGCGCGAGAGCCGGTACCAGCTCCCTTCCAAGAGCACCGCGAATCGCTCCTCGAGCAGCGAGAAGCGGTAGCCCGCCTCCAGCCCGAGGAGCGCGCCGCCGACGGCCTCGTTGCCCACGAACCCGAGCTTGGGGGCCGCCTCGAAGCGGGCCATCCCCGGCGCGAGCGCGACTCTTCCCCGCGCGGAGAGGCCGCCGAGTTCGACCACCACCTCGTCGGTGCCGCCCGAGGGCAGGCTGGGCGCGCGGTAGTCCACGGTCCACTCGCCGGGAGCGCCGGGCGCGAGCTCCGCGTGGCCCTTCGCTGCGCGGACCCGCGGGACCTCGGCCGTCGGGTTGCCGAAGGAGTCCTGGGCCTTCACCCCCAGCGCGACGCGGCTGCGGCCGTCGGCGGTGGTCGCGGCTTCGGGCGGGGCCAGCAACAGCTGCGGGGCGCCGGCGACGAGCGGCAGCGTGAGCTCCGCCAGCACCTCGCCAGTGGGGCTGGCCGCGGTGAGCCGGACCTGCGTCGCGCCGGCGAAGGCGGGAGGCACCGAGAGCCGCCACTCCCAGTCGCCGGGGCCCGTCGCCCGAGGGGTCGAGAGGGAGCCCAGGCTGGCGGCGAGCGCGAACTCGGGCGCGACCGGGTTCCCTGCGGTGTCCCGCGCGGCGCCGCGGATGACGAGGTCCGGCTCGCCCGCGACGTGCCGCGTACGGTTGGTCTCGAGCGTGAAGCGGGCCGGCTTCCCGGCCGGGCGGGGCAGCACCAGGGTCCGAAGCTGCCCCGGCTCGTCCTTGAGCACCGCGCTGAGCGAGGTGGTCCAGGGCGCCGTGCCCCCGGTGGCGCCAGGCGGGAGCTTCCACAGTGCGGTCTGCACGCCCGGCCCGGCGGGCGAGAGCGCCGACACCTCGCCCATGCCTGCGCGCAGCTCCACCGGGGCCGCCGGTCGGGGCCTGCCCTCGGGGGTGACGGCCCAGACGAACAGCCGCAGCGTCGCCGCCTGGTCGGCGGGCAGGGTCGGGCGGTCGACCGCGAGGTGGAGGTGCGGCGTCGCGGGGAGCCCGAGGTCGATGGCCTTGCCGGCGTGGTACGCGTGCGTCACTCCCGGAGGCACCTGCACCGGCACGCGCGCGTCCCCCCGCGCGTCGGCCTGGAAGGGGCCGAAGCTGCGCTCGCCGATGCGCACGGAGTCGATGCGCTGGTTCGGGCGGGCCTGGATCAGCGCCTCGCCCTGGCCCACCAGCAGGATCGCCGTGAACCCCTGCCTCTCCCCTGCGACCGCGCCCACCAGGGCCACCTGCGGGTAGCGCTTCGCGGGTGGGCGGTAGCGCGCCGTCCAGCGGCCCGGGCCCGCGGGAGCGAGCTCTTCGATCGTGCCCAGGTTGGCGGTGACCAGCGGTGCCGGCGCTCCGGCGGACGCCTCCACGACCAGGGTTGCCGTGCCCCCCTCGCCCAGGAGCAGCGTCCCCGGCTCGGCGCGGACCGAGAGCCCTTCGCCGGCCCTCGCCGGCGACGCGGCGAGGAGCAGGGCGGCGAGGAGCCCGTGGTGCGCGAGCCCGCCCATGCTCACTCCGTCCACCGGATCTTCAGGTCGTCGATGGGCTCTTCCGGCTTCGGGGCCGGCGGGGCCTGGCACACCAGCCGCTCCTCCCGCGTGCGGCCGGAGACGTCCCGGAGCACGACGCGGATCTCCTTGGCGTTGCGCGGTTCGACGCGGGTCCGGAAGCGCCCCTCGGCGTCCAGCGGGGCCTCGACGTCCCCCACCGTCACCAGCGAACCCGGCTCGGCCACCCCCTCGACGAAAGTGCAGGGGTTGGTCCCGCGCGCCGCGGCGGCGACCTTCAGCAGCACGCTGGCGGGGATGGGGGCCGGTGGACGGGGCGCCTCGGCCTCGTGGGCGACGCTCACCTCGCCCGCGCCCACGGCGACCGCGGAGCCCGCCGCCCGCAGGTCGACCACGCCGGTCTCGGTGGCCACCGCGAAGCTGGTCCCGGTCACCGCGACGCTGAACCGCGCGGTCCGCGCCTCTGCGACTGCGGCGCCGCTGTCGGCCTCGATGCGCAGCACCCGCTCCCCGTCCTGCTGGTAGGCGGCGGCCACGCGCCCGCGCTTGATGCGGAACCGGTGCACGGCGGCGGTCAGCTCCGCGACGCTCACCTGGGTGTCCTCGGTGACGGTGATGCGCGAGGCGCCCGAGGC
>CAZAIE010000616.1:0-5091 GCA_964485035.1 uncultured Myxococcaceae bacterium
GGCCATCCGATTCTCCTCAATTCGGTGTCCAAGAAAACCGGGTGCGGATCAGGCGTTCCTCCTCACTCAAGACAAGTTCCGCCTTTGGTCGTCCTCTTTTTCCTCGCATCGGACCTCCAGGATAGTTGCCTGGAGGCCGTATGCAGGAATTGTGCTGCGAACTTCTGTGTCAGGACACTAGCCGACGAGCGAAAGCGAAGCGGGGAGAGCTACGTCGCCGGGGGCCTGGCGCTCAACGAGATGCTCTTGGGCCGCCGACGGTCCCACGACATCGACTTGTTCCATGACGCCCAGGCAGCTCTGGCCACGTCCTGGGCGAACGACCGCGCGAGCCTCGAGCGCTCGGGGCTCGAGGTGCGAGTGGTGCGCGAGGCGCCGTCCTTCGTCGAGGCGCACATCGCCCGTGGCGCGGAGTCGACCCTCATCCAGTGGGTGCAGGACAGTGCCTACCGCTTCTTCCCACTGTTGGAGCACCAGGACCTGGGACTCACACTGCATCCCGTCGATCTGGCGACGAACAAGCTGCTCGCGGTCGTGGGCCGACGCGAGCCCCGAGACTGGGTCGACATCCTGCACTGTGACCTGGCCGTGCAGCCGTTGGGGTATCTCGCGTGGGCAGCTGCCGGGAAGGACCTCGGCTTCAGCCCGATGGCGATCATCGAAGAGGCGGCGCGCACCCGCTATTCCAAGGAAGAGATTGCCGAGCTGGACTTCGACGGGCCCGCCCCCGACCTGGCTGCGCTGTCCGCTCGCTGGCACCAGGCCATCGCCGAGGCGCGCGCCCTGGTGGCGCAGCTGCCCGTGGACCAGGTCGGCAAGGTGGTCCTCGACGGACCCCAGCTCGCGCGAGCCACTCCTGTGGAGTTGCCAGGCCGCTTGCCGCAGCTCGGCTTCCACGAAGGACGGCTTCGCGGCGCATTCCCGGAGGTCCGAGAGCAGGCCCCAGAGCGCTGAGCGTCGCCCCACTGGGGCGGGCGGAGCTCCGTCCCTCGACTGCTCTCGTCCCGGCTCCAACGACCTGCGGTCCACTGCCCTCACTCAGCCGCAGACGCACTCGCCGCCGCTGCACCAGCCGTCGCTGGGATAGCACGCGTTGTAGCAGCTCTTCTCGCTCGACCACTTTCCGGACCGGCAGGTCTGGTACTTATTTCCGGAGGTGCAGCGACTCTCGTCAGGCTTGCACTCGGTCACCGCCAGTACGGCCGCACAATCGTCCACCTCCCGGACCGAGCGGACCTCGGTGGTGACGCAGCTCCCCCCGCTGCAGGACTGGTCACCCTTCACCTCTGAGCAGCTCGCATTCGAGCAGGTGCACTGGGTCGACCAGGCACTGGTGGACATCGACGAGACCGTCCGCCGCTCGAAGGCGCAGCACCGAGTGTCGAGGGCGTGCTCCCCGTCCCCGCCTCCCGTGCCACACCCCAGGAGGGCCAGCGCGACGAGCGCGCACGTGCCGACCGCCCGCATCAGATGCAGCTCCCCTTCGCGTAGGAGCCATCCGGGCAGGACCTCGTGTAGCCCATGTCCACGCAGGTCTTGCCCTTGTTGAAGGTGCCCCCGACGCGCTTGCAGATCTGCTCGCCAGTCTCCTTGCTGTCGTCGTGGAAGTTGTGGCACCACTGATAGCCGCTGCCTGATTCGAGACACGCCCCCGCACCGTCGCTGCCGCCCTCGCCACAACCCCCGAGGCAGAGGCCACACGCTGCGAGCACCACCCAGATCATCTTCATGTCACGCCACCTCTGCGCCGGGTCGCGGTCGGCGGCGACGGTCCGTCCGTCGCCCTCCCGGAGCGCTCGTTCTCCCGCGAATACCCGTTGCCCGCCTCCTTCGATCGAAGGAGAGTCTTGATTCGTTCGAGGTCAAACGGGAGGTGCGATGCGGGCTGCGCACAGCAGGGAGTCGAGGCTCCTGGAGAGCCTGTATCGCGCCGCCGGCAGCCCCTCCCTCTGGCCGTCCACGCTCGTTGAGTGGGCGAAGGTCTTCCGCGCTGACTTCTGCCTGCTCGCGGCCGAGGACTTCTCGTCCGCCGGCCCGCCGCTGCTGCACGGGACGCACCCTCCCGACGACCCGCTCTGGAGGGCCTACCTGGAGCGGCACCGGCGCAACCCCTTCACCGCCACCTCGGTGCGCCTCCCCGCGGGGACGGTGCGCCGGGCCGACGAGGCGTTCCCGCGCGAGGTGCTGCTCGACTCCGGCTTCTACCGCGAGGTGCTGGAGCCCCTGGGGGTACTGAACGCGCTGGGGGCGAACCTCATCAACGAACCGGGGGCCTTCGCCTACCTCGGGCTCCTGCGCTCGCCCCGCGCTGGCCCCTTCGCCGACCGGCAGCTGGTGCTCCTGTCCAGCCTCTGCGGGCACCTGGCGCAGGCGGTGAGGCTGCAGCTGCGCCTGCAGGGTGTGGACCTCGAGCGGGCGGCGGCGCTCGACGCGCTCGACCACGTTGCGCGCGGGGTGATCCTGGTCGGGCAGGGAGGCGCGCTGTGCTTCGCCAACGCCGAGGCCTCCCAACTCCTGGGCGAGGGCGACGCGCTGTCCACCGACCACGGCCGGCTTCGGGCGACGGTCCGGGAGGACGACGACCGGCTGCAGCGGCTCCTGGGCCAGGCCATTGGCCACGAGGTCGCACGTCGCGCCGGGGGGACCATGGCCGTCCGTCGTGCCTCGGGCGGTCCAGCGGTGACGCTGGAGGTCCTCCCGCTCGGCGAGGATGCCGCGGGCCTGGTCTGCCGCGCTCCCCGGGCAGCCGTGTACCTCAGCGATCCCTCCGGCGACGCAGCGGTGTCCGGGCGTCTCCTCGCCCAGGCCTTCGGGCTGACCCCGCGCGAGGCGGACGTCTGCGCGCTGCTGGTGGCCGGGAGGGAGCTGCGTTCCATCGCCCGGGAGCTCGGCGTCTCCGTCACCACCGTCCGGACCCACCTGCTGCACGCCTTCGACAAGACCGGCACGCGGCGCCAGGCCGACCTCATCAAGAAGCTGCTCGCGGCTGCGCCAGCGACCCGAAAGCGGTGATCGACGCGAGCCTGCGCTAGAACGACGAGCCGGGGCGAGCACTTGAAGGCGGAGGTCAAACCATCCATGGAGCGGACGGCGAACTGCATCACGCTCGAGCACCCCAAGCAGGGTCGGCGACAGCTGCGCTTCGTGTGCGAGGGCAGGAGCGTGCACGCTACCGGCGGGGTGTGGGGAGAGCCGGACTGGTTCGAGACCCTGGGTCCGGCGACGAAGATCCTCCCGACGCTCGCGGTCCGGGTGCAGCAGTACCTGGCGCAGGGCTTCGTCGTGCAACGGGTGCGCATCCACGACCGGGCCGCAGCGGCGGCGCTGGGCTTCGGACCGGTGCCGAAGCCTCCCGCCATCCGTCGCGCCAGGACCGCTGTCCTGTCGCGCGGACAGGAGCGGGCGACGGCGCTGCTCGCCGAGCCGGTGCCCACGACCCGCGCCGGCCTCCGGACCCAGCTCGCGCGCGCGAAGGCGGTGTACCTCGAGCCGCTGGGCCGCGCGCTCCGCCAGCAGGTCCGGGCGCGGCTCGACCAGCTCCAGGACGCCCAGGAGCGACTGGCCCCTTCCGCCCCGCGCGCAGGCACCAGGCGTCGGCAGCCCTGACCACCAGCCTGTGCTAGAATCCGCGGCCCATGTCCCGGCTGCGTCTGCTGCTGCTCCTCCTCGCCCTCGCCGCGCTGGGCTTGGTGGCCCTGGAGCTCTTCCTCGCCCGACCGCTCTGGGGTGCGTTCTGGGGCCGTGGCCTCCACGGCTACCTGCTCGCGGGCCTCGCGGCCGCACTCCTCGCCGCCCGCGCCCTGCTGGGTCCGAAGCCGGGAAACCCGGCGGTGGTCGCGGGCCTGCTCGCCTTCGTCCTCTTCGTCTCCAACGCGCGGCAGCTCGGCTCGGGCGACACCCAGCCCGCGAGCGCCCTGCCCTTCCTGCTGCTGCGACACGGGACGCTCAGCCTGGACCCGCTCGACCTCCCCGAACCGCTGCCCTACTGGGTCGCTGCGCGTGGCGGGCGTCGGTGGTCGGAGTACCCGGTGGCCGCGGGGATCCTCGCCGTCCCGTTCTTCCTCCCGGTGGCGCTCGGCCCCGCGGGCCCGTGGGAGCTGGACGAGCCGGCCAAGCTCGCCGCGGCGGCGATGGCGGCGCTCTCGGTGGCCTTCCTGCTCGCACTGCTCCTGCGCCTGGGCGCCTCGCTGCGGTTCGCCGCGCTGGTCACCCTGCTCTACGCCGCGGGCTCGCCGCTGCTCTCCGTCTCCTCCCAAGGACTGTGGCAGCACGGTCCGAGCACGATGGCGCTCGCGGCGATGCTCTGGGCGACGGTGCGCTCCCGGGAACTCCCGCACACGGCGTGGCTCGCCGGTCTCTTCTCCGGGGTGGCGATCGCCTCCCGCGCCACCGACGTGCTGCTGGTCGCGCCGGCCTGGCTCGCCCTGCTCCTCGAGGACCGCCGCCGGGCGCTGCGGTTCGCCCTCGGCGCCGCCGGGCCAGCGCTGCTCCTCGTGGCCTACCAGACCTACGCCTTCGGCGCGCCGTGGCGGACCGGCTACGACTTCGTCGACGCCCCCTCGTTCACGGGACAGTGCCACGTGCTCGAGATGCTGATCTCCCCCACGCGCGGACTCTTCACCTACGTCCCCTGGGCGCTGCCGGCGCTGGTGGGCCTGGGCCTGCTCGCCCGGCGCGATCGCCTGTGCGCGGCGCTGCTCGCGGGCACGGTGGCCACGGTCGTCCTGTACTCCGCATGGGGCCACTGGTGGGGCGGCTGGAGCTTCGGCCCGCGGCTGCTCTCGGACCTGATGCCGGTCCTCGCCATCGGCTGCCTCCCCTTCGCCCGCGTCCGCTGGGGCCCTGCCCTCCTGGCGCTCACCGGCGCGGTGGCCATCTACCTGCACGGGTTCTACGCCTTCCACTCGGGGAGCCCCCGCGCCGCGCTCGTCTACGAGATCCGCTCGCCTGGGGAGGCGATGGAGTGGGCGCGCCACCCGCTCGCGTCCTGGCTCCGCTGAGGCCACAGCCCGGGGTGCGCTAGAATGCGCGCCCTCATGGCCGCCCGCCCCGAACCCCTCGCCGAGCTGCTCCCGCTGGCACACCGTGTCG
>CAZAIE010000617.1:0-5090 GCA_964485035.1 uncultured Myxococcaceae bacterium
GCAGCCAGGTTGCCGGGTCCACGTCCCGCCGCAGCCGTCGGGCGAGCGCGAGCGCCAGCACTGGGACGTCCTCGCGGCGGCGTCGCAGCGGCGGCAGCTCGACCCGCAGCACCGCGAGCCGGAAGAAGAGGTCCTGGCGGAAGGACCCCGCGGCGACCATCTCCTCCAGCCGCCGGTGGGTCGCGGCGACGACGCGCACGTCCACGGAGCGGGCGCCGGCGCCGCCCACGCGCCGCACCTCGCGCTTCTCCAGGAAGCGCAGCAGCTTGGGCTGCATCTCCAGCGGCAGCTCGCCCACCTCGTCGAGGAAGAGGGTCCCGCGGTCGGCCTGCTCGAACGCGCCGACGCGCAGGCCCGCGGCGCCGGTGAACGCGCCCTTCTCGTGCCCGAACAGCTCGCTCTCGATGAGGCTCGCCGCGATGGCCCCGCAGTCCACGACCACGAACGGGCCGGTCGCGCGCGGGCTGCCCTGGTGCACCGACTCCGCCGCGACCTCCTTGCCCGTCCCGGACTCGCCCTCGAGCAGCACGCTGGAGTCGGTCTGGGCGGCGCGCTCGAGCAGCGCGAAGCAGCGGCGCATCGCCGGGCTGCGGCCGAGCATCGAGCCGAAGCTCTCGCGCGGGCTGAGCGGGAACGACTCCTGCGCGGCGCCGGGGGTGAAGCGCAGGCGCGTGCGGCCGATCGACAGGTCGACGGGCCCCACGAGCGTCGCGGCCAGCACCTTGAGGTCCCCCACCGTGGTCCCGTTGGTGCTGCCCAGGTCGCGCAGGCTGAAGCCGTCGGCGCCAGCGAGGAGCTCGCAGTGCCGCCCGGAGACGGAGCGGTCGGTGAGCACCAGATCGCACTCCGGCGCCGAGCCGATGACCAGGCTCCCCAGGCGCAGCGCCGCGGCGAGCCCGCGGTCGGGGCCGGCGACCACCTCGACCCGCGCGGAGCGGACGAGCAGGCTCTCGCCGCCCTCGGGGAGCTTCACGATCTCGGTGGCCTTCACGGGCATGGCGGCTCCGGACTCAGGGGATCCATCGGTAGCCGATGCCCCACACGGTGCGCAGGTGGCGCGGCTGCTCGCGGTCCTCGCCCAGCTTCTTGCGCAGGCTGGAGACCACGTTGTCCACGGTGCGGTCGGTGCCCTCGTACCCGGGCTCCCACGCGCCGGCGAGGAGCTGCTCCCGGGTGAGCACGCGCTCCGGGCGCTCCATGAAGAAGCGCAGCACCTCGAACTCGCGCTCGGCGAGCACCAGCTCCTGGCCGTCGAGGTGGACCACCCGGGTCTCGGGCTCCAGCTCGAGTGCCCCGGCGCGCAGCACGTGGGTGGCGACGGGAGCAGGCCCGCGAGGGCGCAGGGCGGCCCGGGTGCGTGCCAGCAGCTCGGCCACGCTGAAGGGCTTGGTGAGGTAGTCGTTGGCGCCCAGGTCCAGCCCGTTGACCTTGTGTTCCTCGTTGCCCAGCGCGGAGAGGATGAGGACCGGGAGCGCGCCGTCCTTCTCGCGGACCTGGCGCAGCACCTCCAGGCCGTCGACGCCGGGGAGCATCAGGTCTAGCACCACGAGGTCCGGGCGAGCCTCGGCGAGGGCGCGCAGCCCGGCGTGGCCGTCGCTCGCCTCGCGTACGGTGTAGCCGGCCCGGGTGAGGTTCATGCGCAGCCCGGCGCGGATGGAGGCGTCGTCTTCGATGATGAGGATGGTGGACACGGGCTCCTCCAACGAACCTCGTCCCAGCGCGCGTCCGTCCGGACCGGCTCTCGAACGAAGGGCGCGCGCATTCTGGCACGCGGAGCGGGGCGGCGGAATCGGCGCGGGCCGGGGGGAGGTTGTCGCCGCGTCCGGGGTACGTCCAACTTCGGGAGCCGTCTGCGCCTGCCGGGACTTCCAGCTCGACCCCAGCCGCGCTCCCCCGGGTGACGGGCCTCATCCGCAACGGTGAATCCGTCGCTGGGCACCGTGGGGCTTGGCGGACACTTCGGGCTGACACGGGAAAGGCGCCTTGTTGGTCCTTGGCGCCGAGGAGGCCCGTCGGGTGGTTGTTGCCCGCCCCCTCTGCTGGGTCGGCCAGTTGAAGGGCGCCGAGGCACTCTTCCCAAGAGGGAAGAATCTCGGGAACCGGCTAGAATCTTCCCAAAAGGGAAGATTCCGGAGGCTGGGCATGCGCATCACGACCGTGCAGGAGTTGGGAGCGTTCGTGCGAGAGGAGCGTAAGCGCCAGGGGCTGACCCAGGTGCGTTTGGCGGGGCTCTGTGGGGTCTCCCCTCGCCTCTTGGGCGAACTCGAAAACGGCCGGGAGTCGGTCGGGTTCTCGCGGATCCTGCGCATCTGCATGCGCCTGGGGATGGATCTCATGGCGGTGAGGAGGGGAACGCCCTCTGGCACGGTCGAAGAAGGAGGGAAGCCGTGACCGAGCGCTTGATGGTCTGGTGGGAGCGCCGACCCGTGGGGACCTCAGGTTGTCGCCGGACGGCGCCCTGCTGTTCCGCTACGACAAGGACGCTCGCGCCACGGATCGGCTCTCCGCCTCGCTGCCCTTCGAGCCAGGGCGGGATCTGCCAGGGACCTTCTTCTCGAACCTGCTGCCGGATGGCGTGTTGAGGGAGCGGTTGGCGGCGAAGCTCGGCGTGTCCGCGTCCAACGAGTTCGCGATGCTCGCCGCGGTCGGCGGCGACTGTGCGGGGGCACTCTCGCTCCTCCCGGTAGACCAGGAGCCCTCGACAGAGGCGGGGAAGGTCCCACTTACCCGGGCCCTGCTGCGAAAGGCGCTGGATGGCGGGAGCCCAGCGTTCGGAGCCGAGCAGGGACTGCGTCTCTCGCTCGCGGGAGCCCAGGACAAGCTCGCGGTGGTGCTCGAGGGCAACCGGTTGTACCTCCCGCAGGGCGCAACCTCCTCGACCCACATCCTCAAGCTCCCCAACCCCCGGTTCAGGGGGCTCGCGGAGAACGAGCTCCTCACCAGTCACCTCGCGCGGCGGGTTGGACTCGGGTGCACGACCAGCAGGCTCTGGCCGGTGCAGTCCAACGAGACGGACCAGGGCCTGCTCGTCACTCGCTTCGACCGCCTTGGGGGCAGGCGAGTCCACCAGGAGGACATGTGCCAGGCGCTGGGGCTACCGCCGTCGCGCAAGTACGAGGCCGAGGGAGGACCGACACTCGCGGAGGTCCTGCGCATCGTGATGACGGAGACCACCACACCAGCCCTGGAGGTCGAGAAGCTCGTCCGCTGGCAGGTCTTCAACCTCTTGGTCGGCAACTGTGACGGCCATGCCAAGAACCTCGCACTGCTGCGTTCGACCGAGGGGGTGACCCTCGCGCCGTTTTACGACCTGGTCTGCACCCGCCAGTGGCCGGCGCTCTCGAAGCGCCTCGCGCTGTCGATCGGCGGGTCTGACGATCCAGGAGACATCGGACTCAAACACTGGCACCGGGCGGCTCGCGAATGGGGACTGAGCCCCAGCCTCCTGGAGAGCGTGGTGGACGAGGTGGTGCGCGGCCTGAAGTCGGAGCTGGCTGGTCTCGAGGAGATCGCACGAAGCCTTGGACTGGAGTCGAACCAGGCCCGAACTCTGCAGACCGCGATCCTGAAGTTGGTGCGTCACACGGAGAGACTGCTGACCCCGCCCCGACCAGGTGCCGGGCGGAGGTAAGGCTGCGGTCGACGGCGGCGAAGGCTCTGCGGCGCGGCGCCGCGGCGGGGATTTGGTAGCGTGGGCGCCTTCCTGGAGGGGTCCATGCGACGGGGCTTCACGCTCATCGAACTGGCGTTCGTGTTGGCGGTCATCGGCATCCTGACGGCGCTCTCGGTGCCCGGCTACCGCAGCCTGGTGCTGCGCCCGCGTGCCGCCGAGGCGCGGATGGGGGTCGAGGGCATCGCCGACGCCGAGCTGCGCTACTTCCGGGACCACGGGAGGTTCGTGGCCTGCCCCTCCATGCCGGCCGCGACTCCGCGCGGCAACACCGCCCGCTTCGACGGTCGCGCGCCGGGCTGGAAGGAGCTGGCGTTTTCGATGGAGGGCTCCGTCCGCTACCGCTACGAGGTGGTGCTCGACGGCGACTCCTTCAAGGTCCTCGCCCGCGGCGATCTGGATGGGGACGGCGTCGAGTCGCTCTACACGCTGCGCGGCAAGGACCTCGCGCTCTCCATCGAAGGAGAGCTCGAGTGAACGGCCTGGGCCTTTCGGAGCAGGCGCTGGTGGCGCGGACTCTCGCTGCGCTCCGGGCGCAGGGCTGGCCCACGGGACGCGCGGTGCGCCTGGTGGCCGATCGGCTGCCGCCGGGGTCGGACCGTGAAGCGCTGGCCGCCGTGGCCGCCGACCTGGAGGCGGGCCGCACTCCGGCCGCGGGCGACGACCCGTTCGTGCGCCTGCTGGCGCAGGGCGAGCGGCTCGGCCCCGCGGCGTTGCAGGACGCGCTGCAGGCGGCGGAGGCGGAGCAGTCGCTCACGCGGGTGTGGGTCCGGTCGGCGGCGCTGCCCGCGGGCATCCTGGGCGCGTTCCTGGCGCTGCTGACGCTGGGGTCGTTCTTCGTCCTCGGCTCGTTCGAGCACCTGTATCGGTCCCACGGCTCCGCGCTCCCCGGGACGACGGAGTTCCTGCTCTGGGTGGGCGGACACTTCCGCTGGCTCGGCCCCGTGCTGCTCGTGGCCCTGGTGGTCGGCGTGCTGCGGCTGCCACGCTCGCTGGTTCCGGGCGTCCGGACGATCCAGACCGCGGCGCGGCTGCGGCGCTGGGCGGCGGAGCGGACCACCGGCCTCGCGGAGCCCGTCCCGCTCTCGAAGCTGGGGGCCATGTTCGGCCTCGACCGGTACGAGACCGCGCTGCTGGGCCAGGCTGCCTCGCTCGAGGACGGGGCGCGGCTGCTGGCCTCGGAGCTGGAGGCCTCGGCCCGCCGCTGGGACCAGCGGGCGCAGGTGCTCGGCTCGGGCCTCTCCGTCTTTGTCACCGCGGCCCTGGTCTGCGTCCTGGTGGTCGTCCTCCTCGGCCTCTACCTGCCCATCTTCAGCCTCGCGGGGGCGATCAAGTGACTCCCGACCGCTACTTCACGCTCACCGCCGAGGCCGCGCTCACCGACGGCCGTCCGCTCGGCGAGGCGCTGGCCCAGGCCTCC
>CAZAIE010000618.1:0-5088 GCA_964485035.1 uncultured Myxococcaceae bacterium
GGCGGCCTGCGCGGGGGCGCTGCAGGCCCTGCGCGGCAGGCGCCTCGCGCTGGAGCTGGACTCCGGGTCGAGGATGGCCGACCTCTCCGTGCCCATGGCGACGCTGACCTCGGCGCTCGAGGACGGCGAGCTCGTCTGCCTCGCCGTCGCCGACTCCAAGGGCCGCCGCTGCGTCCCCTTCCGCCCCTTCTCCGGCGAGGACTTCGGGGAGTGGCTCGACGCCGACAAGCCGCTGGGGAAGCTGCGCGTGGTGATGCGCACCGACGGCCTCGAGGTGGTCACCGACCGCGGCAAGCTCCCCGGCCCGGACCGCTACGGGCCCTCGCTCCCCTCTCTCGGCGGCAAGCCAGACTACGCAGGGCTCGAGGACGCCGCGCGCCGCCTCGCCGACCGCTTCCCGGACGAGGACACCGCGGGGCTCGCGCCCAGCCCGTCGATCACTGTCGGACAGGTCGCGCGCGTGCTCGCGGCGTTGAGCGGCCCCGAAGGCCGCCGCTTCCCAAGGACCTTCCTGGTCTACCCCTGAAGCGACCGAGGGAGCGTCAGGAGCCCTGGGGTTTGTCGGAGGGAGGAGCCGCGGGCGCGACGGGCTCGGGAGCAGCCGGAGCGGCCTCCGGAGAAGGCGCTGCTGCCGGCGTCGCGGCCGCTGGAGCAGCCGCCGCGGGGCTGGTCGACTCCGCCTTGACCTTCGAGAAGTCGATGGATGCGAGGGAAACCGGCGGCGGCGCCGCGACTGCCTGCTCCCGGCGCTCCGCCGTGTTCTGGCCGCGCTTCATGGCCCAGCCAGAGAGCCCGATGCCCAACACCAGCGAGCCCCCCAGGAACCAGAACTCGGAGGAGGCGGCATAGACCTCGATCCCCACCGGCACCGCCATCACCGCGGCGGCAGTCACCTGCGCGGAGACGTTCTGCATCACCACGATGAGCCACCGGGGCCCCGTGAGGACCAGTCCCGCGCCATAGGCCACTACCGGAGCGACGAAGCAGCTGGGCAGGGCCCTGAGCACGAGTTCGAGCACCACGCCCAGGAATCCCAGATCACCGCTGGCCCCGAGGACCACTGCGAGCTGGGAGACGAGCAGGGTGTTGAGGATGAAGCACGCCATGCCCAGGGAGATGCCGAGGACCATGGCGCGCACGGCGATGCGCAAGGGGGACGGAGGCTTGGGCGGGGTCGTCACGGCGTCATTAATGCCAGATCGGGCCGGTCCGCGTCACCCTTCGTCCTCGTCGTCCCCGCCGGCAGCGGCTCCAGCTGACGCGCCAGGCCGCTCGTAGAACACCTTCACCAGCGCCAGCCCCTGGGCTGGGGCGGTGGGACCCGCCCGCTTGCGATCGCGGCCGGCCAGCACCTCGGCGACCCACGCCTCGGGCCGGCGCCCGAGCCCCACCTGCACCAGCGTCCCCACGAGGTTGCGGACCATGTGCTTGAGGAAGGCGGTGGCCTCCAACTCGAACACCACCCGGTCGCCCTCGCGGCGCACCTCGAGGCGGCGCAGGTCTCGGACGGTGGTCCGCGCGGCGCAGTCGCTGGCCCGGAAGGCGGAGAAGTCGTGCCGGCCCAGCAGCGCCCCGACGGCCCGGCGCATCGCCTGGACCTCGAGCGGCTGGAACACCTCCCAGGCCTGGAGCCTTCTGAGCGGCGAGCGCACCGGCCGGTTCGCGACCGTGTACCGGTAGATCTTCCCGCGGGCGCAGCGCCGGGCGTCGAACCCCGGCTCGCGCTCCTCGGCCGAGACCACCGCGATGTCCTTCGGCAAAAGCGAGTTGACCCCGGCGACGAACGCCTTCAACGGGATGGGCCGGTCGGTGGTGAGGCTCGCGCACTGGCCCAGCGCGTGGACCCCGGCGTCGGTGCGCCCGGCTCCGGTCACGCGGACGGGGCCCTGGAGGATGGTGCCGAGCGCGCGCTCCAGCTCCGCCTGGATGCTGGGACCGTTGGGCTGGACCTGCCAGCCGACGTAGGACGTCCCGTCGTACTCGAGGGTGAGGAGGACCGTGCGCACGCGGAGCTTATAGCAGGGGGTGCGCTGGCCCGGGGGGTTCGCGCGGGAGTATCGTCGAGACGTCGTCTGACGCTCTCGCGGGAGGGGCCATGGCGCGCGGTCGGGAGAACGCCGAGACACAAGTCCCGGGCGGCGCGGAGCGGGCCTTCCTCTCCGATGGCGCCGTCTCCATCCGGCTGGACTCCCGGCAGGGCGCGTGCGAGCTGCGCGGCCACTGGGAGGCAGACGAGACCGCCGCGGCGCTGCTGGTCGGGCCCGCGACCTTCAAGCCGCTGCTGCTGGAACTGGCCCACGACCTCGCCGCGCAGGGAGTCGCCGCCCTCGTCCTCCGAGCCGCGCCCGACGAGCGCCGGTGCGCCGAGCACGTCTGGGCCGCGGCAGCCTACCTGCGCGCCTGGGGAGTCGAGGAGCTTCGCCTCCTCCAGGCAGCGCCGGCTGCGGAGGTCGTGGCCACGGCCTGCGAGCTCGAGCCCGCGGCGCTGGTGCTGCTCTCGCCCAGCCTCGCGGCGCTCCCGCAGCTTCCCGGCGCGCGTTGTCCGGTGCAGGTCGCAAGCGGCGACGACGAGGTCCTGGAGGCGCTCGCCAAGAGCCATCCGGGCGTCGCCGTGCTGTCCTTTCCCAGGGCCAGCGCCGACCTCGCGGAAGTCCGGGGAGACCTGCTGGCCGGAATCGTCCCGACGCTGGCCGCGCGCAAAGCTTGACAGCCACCCGGAAGTCCTGGAATTTCCCGCTCACTAGCGACCAACGGGGCTGGGAGCCATGCCAGGAATCGTCGAGGTGGTCACAGTCGGTGCAACCGCACGCGCACTGCTGAAGGACTTCGCGGAGCCCATCGCAGGCATCTTCGGCCTCGAGGTGGTGTTCGGCGCGCCGCTCGCGGACCCGAAGTACGCCTTCAACAAGGACCGCAACCAGTACCACTCCACCGCGATCCTGCGGCGCCTCTCCGCGGCGAAGGCCAAGGACCACCTGGGCATCGTCGGCGTCGCCGAGGTGGACCTCTTCATCCCCGACACCCCGTTCGTCTTCGGCGAGGCGGACCGCGAGAGCCACTCGGCCATCATCTCGCTGGCGCGGCTGCGGCAGGAGTTCTACGGCGCGCCCCCGAACACCGACCTTTTGCGGTCGCGCGGGCGCAACGAGCTGGTCCACGAGGCAGGCCACCTGGTCGGCCTGTCCCACTGCGACGACCCACGCTGTGTGATGTTCTTCTCCTCCTCCGTGGCCGACTCGGACCGCAAGGGCTGCGCCCTCTGCAACGACTGCCGCGCCGAGCTCGCGCGCGTCACCCAGGTGCGCTGAGCCAGCGTCCGGGCCCGGTTGGGGGGACCCCACAAGAGAGAAGCCGGTCGGCGCGCGTGGCGGCGTAGCATCCGTCCGCTTTCAACGCTTTCGACCAGAAGCGCATGAGACCGGCCACCCCACTCACCTTCTTCCACGACGTCCTCTGTCCGTACTGCTGCGTCGTCAGCGAGCGGCTGCGCCGGCTCGAGGACGAGTTCGCCGGACTGGTGGAGCTGCGGCTGCGCCCCTTCGCGCTCCGGCCCGAGCCCGTGGCGATGAGCCTGCGGGAGGTCCGCCGCCAGGTGGCGCTGACCAAGAAGGCCTCGCGGGAGCTGGACGGCTACGGGCTCAGCCCGGCCATCTGGAAAGGCCTCGACCCGCCGGACAGCACCCTGCCTCCGCTGCTGGCCGCCGAGGCCGCGCTCCAGCAGGGGCGCCACGCCCAGCGCAAGCTCCTGGACCGGATGCACGACGCCGCCTTCCGCACCGGGCTCAACGTCACGCGCCGGGACATCCTGTTCGAGCTGGCCGCGTCCTGCGGGCTGGACCTGAACCAGTTCGCCCTGGCCTTCGACTCGCAGACCACGCTCCGGGCGGTGGAGGCCGCGCGCCGGCAGGCAGTGTCCTCGGGGGTGCGGGCGGTGCCCACGGTGCTCATCGGCCACTCGCGCCCGTGGCTCCTCTCGGGCATCCGCGAGACGCACGAGTACCGCGACATGCTGGTGCACTGGCTCCAGCGCAACACCGCACCCGAGAGCGCGCGGGTCCTGCACTGAGCCCGACCGCCTCTTCCGGGGCGTGCGCGAGTGCCAGGCCCTCGGAAAATGGTAGAACCATGGCGTACTTGCGGCCTCACCCCGGCTGAATTTCCAACCTCGCCGGTCGTCCGTGGGTTGGCTGCAGCAACTGCTCCCTGCATCGGAGGCCGCCATGCGGTTCTCGCGTCTGTTCGTCGTCACCCTGGCCCTGGCAGCTACCGGCTGTGTCCACCACCACCAGGTCGTCCGAGAGCCCGTGGTCGTGCGCCAGACCGTCTTCCGGTACTGGGGAGCGCACCAGATCCCCGACCGCTGGGGCGGCGGCTGGTGCTACCTCGAGGGGGTCCACGACCACGAGTACGGCCCCGAGAACCTGAACTGGTACCGGTATGACGGGGGCGTCTACTACTACTCGGCGCCGGTGGTGGTGACCTACTGGGACGTGCACCCCGACGACCACGACGGCTGGTGCTACATCCGCGGCCACCACTCGCACGGCTACTACCCGCCCCGCCGGTACCACACCTACTTCAAGTGGGACCGCGAGCGCCGGCACTACAGCTACTCGCAAGAGACGCGACCTGGTGGCCCGACGACTCACCGGCCGCCCTCTTCCGTCGGAACTCCGGTCCACGGCACTCCAGCAGGCGGGCCAGTCCACGGGACGCCTTCTTCTGGAACCCCCAGCTACGGCGCCCCCAACAGCGGCACTCCCGTCTATGGCACCCCTTCCAGCGGTCAACCCAGCTACGGGGGCCCCTCGACGAGTCAGCCAGGCCACGGCCACGGCGGCCCCTCGACTGGTCAGCCCGGGCACGGACAGCCCGGCTACGGCGGCCCCTCCACTGGGCAGCCGAGCACGGGCACGCCCGGCTACGGCGGTCCCTCCACTGGTCAGCCGAACGCGGGAACGCCCTCCACCGGCCAGCCTGGTCACGGACAGCCCGGCTACGGCGGTCCCTCCACTGGTCAGCCGAGCGCGGGCACGCCCTCCACCGGCCAGCCTGGTCACGGACAGCCCGGCTACGGCGGTCCCTCCA
>CAZAIE010000619.1:0-5078 GCA_964485035.1 uncultured Myxococcaceae bacterium
CGCTGGAGACGTCCACCAGCCGCACCGGCCGCCCGCCGTTGCCGCCCGCGCCCCAGGCCGCGCGCTTCTCCTCGCGCTCGACCACCTCTTCGACCAGCGTGTTCCAGCCGCCGCAGTCGGGGCAGCGGCCCAGCCACTTGGCTTCCTTGTGACCGCACGCCTGGCACGAATAGACCGTCTTCGCCTTCGCCATCGCTGCTCCTGTTCCTGGGGCGCGGGCATCTTAGGCGACGCCCCGGACATCGGGAAAACGCCAGGTGCCAGGTTCGATGAATGTCCAATATAAACGGTCGGTTGCGGCGCGGACGTCTCGGAGCGAGCCCGATCGGACCGGCGAATGGTGCTATCTGCCTGATGTTGCTGTGGATTTCAAAGGCCTGGCACCCGACAGGCCTTTAGAAAGCTCAGCTATTCCAAGATGATGGCTCGTTCGACCGCCTACTTGCGTTGACGGAGCCGATCCACGCCGGCCAGGACCAGGAGGAACAGCGGCGGCGTGACGAACGCCAGCGCGAGACCTCCGAGCAGTCCCCAGCCCAGGGGCAGTCCGAAGCCCCGGAGGAGCAGGAGCGGATAGCCGATGAGCCCGGCGCCCCAGACCAGCTTCGCGGCCAGCTCGCGCCAGGTCATCGCCGCCGGCTCCCGGTGAGGATGCCCAGCGCCCCGGTGACGTCCAGCCGCGCGGTCTTGAGGAAGACGCCCACCGCGCGCTCCACGAACTCCGCGAGCCGCCGCATGCGGACGATGCGCTCGAGCTGCTCCCGGGTCGCCTGGCCGCGGGCTGCAGCCTCGGCCTGGAGCAAGTCGTCCTTCACCCGCGCGACGAACTGGCCCTCGCGGGCCTCGACCACCCGGCCGATCATCGAGAGGAAGTCGGTCTCCGCCTCGAAGCGCCAGGCGTCCGCGCCGGCCCGCACGCGGTGGAGCACGCCCCAGTTCTCCATCTCCCGGGTGACCATGGAGACCGCGCCCTTGGAGAGCCGCAGCGTCCGGCCTATCTCCGTGGCGGTGAGCGCCTGGCCGCGCAGGTAGAGCAGCGCCCAGACCCGGCCCTCGTTGGCCTTGAAGCCCCAGAACTCGATGACGTTGCCCACCGCGTTCACCACCAGGGACTCCCAGGCGGCGAGCTCGGGGGTCTCGGGCGGCGGCTTGGGCGAGAGCGTGCGCAGCACCAGTCCCTTCATGGCCGGCTCTCCCCGCCCGCGGCCCGCGCCGGGGAGCGCATGGGGCCGAGGCCCTTCGTGAAGCTGGCGGCCAGCCCGATGATCTCCTCGAGCCAGGGTCCGTCGCCCAGGGGCGCGAGGCAGGCGAGCGCCGCCCCCACCTCTTCCTCGAGCCACGCGGCGTTGGCCTCCGC
Source organism: uncultured Myxococcaceae bacterium (assembly GCA_964485035.1). GTDB lineage: Bacteria > Myxococcota > Myxococcia > Myxococcales > UBA5297 > CAZAIE01. Next base: position 1,358 of record CAZAIE010000619.1, read on the forward strand.
GGCCCCGACCTGGAGGACCCACTCGCCCAGCTCCTCGACCTCCTGCGGGCTGGGAACGGGGCGCGCCCACGCCGCCGCCAGCCGGGTGCGCGCCTCCACCGAGGTCGCCGCGGCCCAGAGCAGCGGCATCGAGGGGTTGCGGTTGCGCAGGTCGGCGAAGCGGTCCTTCCCGTCGCCGCCGAAGAGGTCCTTGAGGTCGTCCGCGAGCTGGAAGGCCACCCCCAGCCGCCGCCCGAAGCAGCCAAACGGACCGACCAGGTCCTCGCGCCCGGCCAGCCGCGCCGCGGCGCGCCCGCACCAGGCGAACAGCGCCCCGGTCTTCCCCTCGGCGAGCGCGCGCCAGTCCCCCAGGCCCAGGTCCACGCGGCCGCGCACCTCCAGCTCCTCGGCCGCGGCGCGGGACATCTCGCCCACCACCTCGATGGCCTCGGTGGTGATGGCCCGGGGGTGGGGGAGCAGCAGGGCGAAGGCGCTGGAGAGCAGCCAGTCGCCGGCCAGCACCGCCACCGCGTTCCCGAAGCGGGCGTTCGCGGTGGGCCGGCGCCGCCGCACCGTGGCCTCGTCCACCACGTCGTCGTGGAGCAGGCTGGCGCCGTGGATGAGCTCCCCGGACGCCGCGGCGTCGCAGAGCGCTTCGGTCGGGGCGCCGGCGGCCGCCCCCAGCAGCCCGGTGAGCCGGGGCCGGATGCGCTTCCCGCCCGCCTCGAGGCACAGGGCTCGCGCCGCCTCCGCCAGCACCCCGCCGCGGTCGCCGGCGAGGGCGTGCTCCAGGCGTGCTTCGACGGTCTCGACGAACGGGTGGGTGTCCATGGGGTTCCTAAAGTTCACGACGGCTTGAACCGCGAGAACCATAGGGGCGCCGGGAGGGCGGCGCAAGCCGGGGAGCGGGGTTGCGGCGCGGTCGCCCGATGGTGGACGCTTCGGGGCTCCCGAGGCCCCGATGACCCTGCGCCCGCTCGCACTCGTGCCGCTGCTCCTGCTCCTCGACTGCCGCAAGGCCGAGCCGGTGCGGTCAGTTGTCCCGCCGCCTGCCCTGCCCACGGCCGAGGGAGGCGAGGACGCGGGTCCGGAGCCGGAGTGGATGGCGCGCTCCCCCGACCGTCGCTGGGAGGCGCGGCGGGAGGCCGAGGGCTGCCGGGTGACCATGCGGCCGCTCGAGGCGGGGCTCGCCGGCTGGGAGCGGGAGCTGTGCGAGGTGACCCGGCACCAGCTGGTGTTCGTGGGCAACGAGGGCGAGCTGCTGGTGCTCGAGCCGTTCCCGGCCTTCGAGGAGGACGCGCTGCTGCGGGCTACGGTGGGGGTCGCCCACGTCGGGGGCCAGGCCCGGCCCATCCTCGCCTCGACGGTCTTCACCGACACCTCGAAGCTGCGGCTCACGGCGCGCCACTACTACTGGCTCCAGGGCGTGGCGGGCGAGGAGGGGAAGCCGCCCGAGCAGCTCCGGAGCGGCGCGGTGCTGGTGACGCTGCGCAACGGCCAGCGCCGGCAGATCCACCCCGACGGACGAGTCTCGGGGGACGTGCCGCACGTGAACACCACCCTCGAGCCGCTGACCCGGCCCCCGCCCATCGCCCCCGAGCCAGCGCTGTCGGGACCGAGCGCCGAGGAGGTCGAGGCCGAGCAGTGGCGGCGGGACTTCCGGCAGGCCCGCGAGGCAGTGCGCACCGCGGAGGGCGAACTCAACCTGGCGAAGACCCGGCCGCCGCCCCAGCTGATGTCCGACAAGCCGCAGGGCGGACCTGGGGTGTCGGTGCCGGTGGGCACGCGCAACGGCTGCACGGTCTATTCGGGCGGACAGGAGATCTGCGACGAAGCGAACCGGCGGGAAATCGCGGACCCGGATGGCCGCAAGGCAGAAGAGTGGCGGAGGTACCAGGAGTGGCGGAACGAGGCCGCGTTCTCGGAGGAGCGCGCGAAGCAGGTGAAGGCCGCCGAGCAGTCTTTGGAGGCCGCGCGGAAGACCCTGGAGGACTTGGAGCGGAAGGCCAGCCTCAGGGGGATTCCGTTCGAGTGGAGGAAGTGAGGAGCCGAGGTCCCAGGTCCACCCAGTCCACTTCGTCGACCCAGTCCACCCAGTCGACGTCCACCCGCAATCACGGGTTGCGAGCCCTGACACTCCGGCTCCCCACCACCCCCAGCCCGAGGGCCAGCGCCGCCACGACCCCCATGTTGAGGAAGGTGAACGGGTTCTCGCCGAAGGGGCTCGCGGCCGCCGCCGAGAACCCGAAGTCGTAGAGCCCGTGCACCAGCATCACCAGCGGGAGGTTCTTCCCCGAGAGCAGGTAGGTCCAAGTGAAGACCCAGCCGGTCACCAGCGTGATGCCCACCTGGACGACCACCGAGTCGAAGCTCCGCCCGGCGAAGACATTGGACAGGTGCAGCAGCGCGAAGAGCACCGAGCCAATCGCCGCGGACGGAGCCACCTCTCGCTTGCGCAGGAGCGCGCCCAGCACCACCCCGCGGTACGCCAGCTCCTCGACGACTCCCACCAGGAGGCACGCGGTGAGGCTCCAGCCCAGGTGCCCCCAGGCCACCGGCATGCTGGCGTAGGGGCTGCCCTCCCGGAACACGACCCAGGCTACCGGGATGAGTCCCCAGACCGGGGTCAGGAGCCCGAGCACTCCGATGGCTGCCAGCCCCCAGCGCGGCGGGGTCCGGGGATCCGGCAGTCGGGTGAGCCGGCACACCAGCGCAGTCAGCGCCAGGAGCGGCAGGAGCGCGAAGGTCAGCGCCCGCTCGTCTGCGGCCGAGGGTTCGTCATAGACGTACCCCGTGGCCAGCCAGACCAGCGCCATCGCCCCGGTGTAGAGGAGCGAGAACAGCGCCGCGAGCGGGAGTCCGGTGGGCATCGCGGCCGATCATGCCTGGAATGCAGACGGGGCGGCGAGGTCGTCGACCCCACCGCCCCGGTCGATGCTGCGAACGCGTCTCAGCTCAGAACGTCGCCTCGAGGCCCGCGAGCAGCGCCACGTCGGTGTTCTCCTTGCCCGGCGCCGGACGGCTGTCGTAGCGGACCTGCAGGCCCAGGGTGATGGCCAGCGGGGCCACGACGCGCGCGGAGATCTTGGTGTTGGAGTTCACCAACACCCGGGTCTCGCCGATGACCGTCGGCATCGCCTCGGCGTCCTCGGTGAAGACCACGTCCTTGGTCAGCGCGTAGCGGAAGCCCAGGCCCACGCGGGGCGCCACGAACAGCTCGTCGTCGAGGGAGAGCGGGGTCGGGTAGTACTGGTGCCGGAACTCGTAGCCCACGCGGAAGGCAACGTCGGTGTTCAGCACCAGCTTGCTCAGGTCGCCCTGCTTCTCGTCGAGCCAGAGGATGCCCACGCCGGCTTCGCCGTAGGGCCGGGACTCGATGCTGGCCACGTGGTCGGTGTCGATGCCGCCGACCAGGAACGCGGAGTAGCGCTGGGTGAAGCGGAACGCGCCACGGGCCTGCAGGCTCGCGTTCAGGGCCACCGTCTGCCACTCGTCGGTGTCGGAGACGTTGGCCTGGCCGTAGGCGCCAGCGGCCTTGATGCCCAGGATCCAGCTCGCGCTCTTGCGCTCGATGGACGCGGTCCCGTTCATGGTGATCGACCGCGAGTTGCCGTACAGCGAGATGAAGTTCAGGCCCACGACCGAGGTCCACGTGGCCTCGTCCTTCTTGGCTTCGGCGGCGGGCGCGGCGGCCGGAGCTGCCGGGGCCACGGCGGGAGCGGGTGCGGCCTTCTCGGCGACC
>CAZAIE010000620.1:0-5072 GCA_964485035.1 uncultured Myxococcaceae bacterium
GACTACTTCGTGCCGCCGGCGCTGGTGAACCAGCTCACCGCGGGCAAGTGCCGCTCCGACGCGGAGCTGAAGGTCCCAGTGGCCATCCAGGGCTCCATCACCTCGCCGGAGTTCGCGCCGGACGTCGCGCCGGTCGCGACCTCGCTCCTCCAGCGCTGCGTGCAGGGCGGCGTGCTCAAGGAGGTGGGGAAGGCCGTGGGCGGCGAGGCGGGCAAGCTCCTCGGCGACCAGGCGGGCAAGGTGGTGGGCAACCTCCCCACCAGCAAGGCAGAGGCCGAGCAGAAGGCCCGCGAGGAGGCCGCGCGACTGCAGGCCGAGGCCGAGCGCAGGGCGCGCGAGGAGGCCGACCGGCTCAAGGCTGAGGCGGAGCGGAAGGCTCGTGAGGAGGCCGCACGGCTGAAGGCCGAAGCCGAGGCCCGGGCGCGCGCGGAGATCGAGCGGCAGCGCAAGAAGGCCGAGGAGGAGGCGCGCAAGAAGGCAGGGGGCCTGCTCCAGGACCTGTTCAAGAAGTAGGGCCCTCCACCGCGGCGAACTCGACCTGCAGGCCGAGCCGTTCTCGGTGCGCCAGTTCCGGTTCGAGCAGGGCAGCGGCTCGATCACCGGGTCCTGGGATGGCATGTCGCGGGTTTGGGAGGTCGACGCCTGCAGAGAGTGAGCAGCCCCACCCTCCGGATCCGCAGTGACGGGATGCTGCCGAGCGCGCTCTCAAGCCCGTCCGGAGACCGGGTCCATCGTTGGCCGCGTACCCTTGAACACACGACGCACATGGAGAACCAAGCCCAGGTGAATCAGCAGGGACCCCGATGCAGTCAACACGGTCCCGCTGTTGCCGCCGATCGTTGCGAGACGCACGAGCGCGGAGCCAGCAACGCCAAACTCAAAGAGAATCTGAGTGACTGCCAGCGCGAAGTAGAGCCTTCGATGGGCCAGGCCGAAGACTCACAATCGATGAGCCAATCCACCACACAGTGAAGTCTGCTGCGAGACGCCACATGGTCTCGATGTCGATCAAGTGAAGTACCGCGAGACCAAGGACGAGTTTGGGCAGCTCAGCCGCGAGGTAGGCAAACGCCAACAGCCGCCTCCGCGGTGCAGCGCCCTCCGCGCCCTCCCCCTGCCGGCTACTGTGCGCCAAGGACATACAAGCCGCCTTTCTCGTGGGCCCGGCTGCACTCTCTGGAAAAGACCCTCGCGCCGCCTTCGGCGCACGCTTGCCGCAGCGTCGGGGAGTTCGCGCGCAAGGAGCTCCAAGGATACCGCCGTCCACTCCTCGAGCAAGGGCTCGCCGCGGGCCAGCGCCTCGGGACCCAGTACTTCCTGCGCTGGACAAAGCACCGTTGCGGATGCCGGGATGGACGCGCCCGATGCTGCAGCAATGCCTGATGCTGCTACGGTCTGTCTTGTGGACGGGCCCTGTCGCACAAGGAGGTCTGAGTGCAGGGGCGCGAACTCGTTCGTTGGAGTGATTACTCACGAATGCTCGTGGCATTGCGGCAATAAGCCATGCAGTGGTCAGAGTTGCGACCCGACTGGACCCATCGAAGCGTGTCCATCTGGCACTGAATGTCAGGATTGGTTCGATTTTTTGCAGACCCAACCTTCGACTTCGCCATGCTTCGCGAGGGACGCGGGCTCCTGAGGGTGCGCGAACCTGTTCGTCACTGAACAGGGGTCCTCGTCCGGTAGTGCGTTCCCTGGAGACCGTCGGCGCCAGCGGCTACATGCAGGCCCGATGCTTCCGACCCTCACCGATCCGACCCAGGCGCCGGTCTACGCACAGGGCGCGTTCTCGCGCTGGTGCAACTCGCTCATCTACGACCAGCGCGATCAGGTCTTCGTCCGCCTGACCTTGCGCATGGTCGTCACGATGGCCGTTGCCATGGCGAGCCTCCTGGCCTCGCTGCAGCTCCCGGAGTTCCCGCTCTGGGTGCCGATGCTCGGCTATCTCGCGCTCTGGGGTTACCTGGTTCCACCGGTGATCCTGATGCTGCACAACACGATGCACCGGCCGTTCCTGCGCAGCCGGCGGCTGGGGCTCGCCCACCCGTACCTCATGACCTTCTTCTTCGGCATGCCCTCGGGCTACCGGGAGCACCACCTGGGGATGCACCACTTCGAGGACAACATGCCGGAGGACCTGTCCTCGACCCTGCGCTACCGACGCGACAGCTTCCTGCACTTCCTCCACTACTTCCTGCGCTTCTTCTTCCTGGTGAGCATCCAGCTGCCGCTCTACCTGAAGCGCAAGCGCCGGCTCGCCATGGCGAAGCGCGTCGTCATCGGGGAGCTCGCCCACGTGGCACTGGTGCTGGCCGTGATGCTGCTCGACTGGCGGTTCGGGCTCGCCGCGTTCCTCGGCCCGCTCGTGATCACCCGGTTCATGATGATGGCCGGCAACTGGGGCCAGCACGCGTTCATCAACACCGACCGCGTGAACAACGGCCTCGCCAACTCGATCAGCTGCATCAACTCCGGGTACAACCGCCGCTGCTTCAACGACGGGTACCACGTCGGGCACCACCTGAAGTCCAACCGCCACTGGACCGAGCTCCCGGGGGATCTGCTCGCCAACGCCGCTCACTACGCGCGCGAGGGCGCCATCGTCTTCGAGGGCCTCGACTTCTTCATGGTCTCGCTGCTGCTCTGGACCGGGCGGTGGGGCGTGCTCGCTCGCCGGTTCGTCCGGCTGGACGGCCAGCCGCGTAGCGACGACGAGGTCATCGCCCTGTTGAAGGCGCGGGTACAACCGGTGCGGGAATGGCCGCTGGAGCGACTCGGTGTCGAGCAGCCAGTCGCGGCGACGGCGCAGCCCTGAGACTCGAAGCCCTTCGGTGCCCAAGCGGCGGTGAGCTGCCCGGTCGCCAAGCTATCGTGCTGGCATGTCCGAACCCCAGGTCACCACCCGCCGCTTCGTCCGCGAGCGGAACGGCAAGGAAGAGTTCCTGGAGATCAGCCTGGCGGGGCTGGAGGCCGAGGTCACGCGCGGGAGGGTAGGAACCTCCGGGCTCAGCACCGCGCACGCCTTCGAGTCGGCCAGGGAGCTGACGGCGTTCCTCGACGCGCAGCTCTCCCGCGCAGCACGCGACGGCTTCGTCGAGCAGCGCGACGTCCCCCCGGAGGATCCCGCGACCGAACCCGAGACCGACCACGACGAGGCAGAGCGGATCGCGACGGCCCACCGACGCACCGCCTGGGTCCCCGTCGTCCGGACCGATCCCTCGGGAGGGGCGGCCACGGGGACGCGCTTCGGAGGCGCTCCGTGGCTGCTCGCCGGAGAGGCGTGGCCTGCCTGTGGTCGCTGCCACGCGCCGATGACCTTCGTCGTCCAGCTCGCCACCGCGCAGCTCCCCTCCCAGGTCGGCGCCCTCGGCGAGGGGCTCATCCAGCTCTTCCTCTGCACTGAGGTCTGTCAGGCCGAGCACGGCTGGGAGCCGTTCGCCCCCAGCACGCTGGCTCGCCAGGTCCCCGCCGGGCTGGGGCGGCTGGGAGCCCCGACGGAGGGTCCGACCTACCCTGAAAGGCCCGTCGAGCGCTGGGAGCCCCGGGCGGACTTCCCGGGCTACGAGAGCCTGAGTGCGATCGTGGGACCAGGCACTGCCCTGGACCTGGTCGAGACCCTGCGTGCCCGCGGGCAGGAGGCGCTGGCCAAAGAGAAGCTCGGGGGCTGGCCGCACTGGATCCAGGAGGCGATCAGGGCGAGGTGCATGCACTGCGGTGCGCTGATGGAGCCGCTGCTGCAAATCGACACGAACAGCACCCTGCCGATCCAGTTCGGCGACTCCGGCATCGGCTGGATGGTGCGCTGCCCCGGGTGCCAGGCCATGACGTTCGTCTGGCAGTGCTGCTGATGCGGCCGAAGGCCGACGCTCAAGGACCTGTGCAAGAAGTAGGAGACCGCGATGCCCGAGACCATGACCCACGCCGACTTCCAGACCGCGGTGGAGGCCAGCGACGCGCTCCCACCAATCGAGCGATTGCGGCGCCTCGACGAGCTGGCCGCAGCGCTCTGGCAGTTCACGCCGAAGCCCCCGGCCCTAGAGGCGCTGCTCCCACCCCGGCTCGCCGCCGCGAGTGAAGCCGCGGTCGAGGCCGCCCGCACCAAGCCGGGACAGCGCACCGCCCTGGTCGCGCTGGTCGAGGAGACCTGGTTCACCGAGGGCCGCATCGCGCTGCTGGGAAGGCTGCGCGACGAGGAGACCTTCGCGCTGCTGGAGGCGCGAGTCGGCGAGCAGCTGCAGGGCGAGTACTACGACTGCCGGCCGGCCTGGCTCTTCGCCCTCGGGGACCTCGCGCAGGACCCGGCGTTCTCGACGAGGGCCCTGGCGATCCTGTGCGGCGGCGTCGAGAGGCTCGCCACCAGGGCGCGCGAGCACAAGACGCTGGTCAACGCGGTCGCGCTCAACGCGCTCGCGTTCTGCCTGGCACGTCATTCCGGCGAAGGCGTCGCTGTGGCGCTGCGTAGCGCGTGGCAGCTCGCGGTGGGGAAGGTCGAGGGGCTGAAGGCGCACTACGAGCTGAAGCTGACCCTCGGGCCCATCGCCCTCGCGCTGGCCGCAGTCGCGCCCGACGACCACTCGATGGAGGCCGGGTTCGAGGAGTTCCTCAAGGACTACGAGTGGCGCTACCCCGGCGATGCCTTCATCGTGCAGGTGCACTACGCGCTCTGGCTGCAACGAAAGGACGGGGCCGGGGCGCTCGCGTACCTGACCGACCCCAAGAACACGAAGAGCCTGGGATTGGTCGCAGCGGCGCTGGCCGACCTGCATCACGTCCCGGCGCTGCCCGCGCTCGAGGCCCACCGGGGACGGCTGAAGAACCCCGTCGCCCTCGAGGTCTTCGACGAGGCTCTGTCCCGCCTGCGGACCCAGACCCGGGCCCCCGAACCCCGCGACCGCATGGTCTGGCTCTTCGGGCGGAGCACCAGCACCGAGGAAGCGCTGGGGGGCGACACCGACAACGTCTTCCTCCTGCGAGCACGCGCCCGCACCCGCGACGCCGAGCTGGGACAGGTCACCGAGACCGACGACAGCGCCCCCGAGGACGTCTGAGCCGATCCCACCCAGTCCACCCAC
>CAZAIE010000621.1:0-5072 GCA_964485035.1 uncultured Myxococcaceae bacterium
CCTCGAGCGTGGCGGGAAGGGCCAGGAAAAGGGGAACCTTATAGGCGATCTCGCCGGGCGCCGCACCCGCCGCGCGCACGCCACGGACGTCAGGAGACGGCGCTTCCCTGGGCCGGCGGGGCTGGGCTAGTTTGCGCACGCCATGAACCCGACCTTCTCCCGTCTCTCCCCCCTCGCGCTGGGCGTCCTGCTGGTGTTCTCCGCGGGGTGCATCCAGCGCCCCGCCTCGCCGCGGGAGAAGCGCGACTCGTTCGATCGCAAGGGTCTCTCGGACGTCATCCTCACCGAGGCCCCCGCCGTGCCGCGCATGGGCGCTGTCTTCGGCGACGCGGTGGAGCTGGTGGGCGCCGAGCTGAGCCCCGCGGTGGCCAAGGCAGGCGACGCAGTGCGGGTGACCTTCTACTACCGGGTCCTCGACGAGGCAGACGAGGACTACAAGGTCTTCGTGCACGCCGACGACCGCTCCGGGCGCGCCGACCGCATCAACGGCGACCACTGGACGGCGAACAACCGCTACCCCACCACGCTCTGGCGCAAGGGCGAGGTGGTGAAGGACGTGTGGACGCTGCGCATCCCCAGCCAGTACCAGGGCGACGGCTACGACCTCTGGACCGGGTTCTACATCCCCAGCAAGGACGAGCGCTGGCCGGTGACCAACAAGAACCAGATCCGCCACGACGGGCAGAACCGCGTGCTCGCGGTGACCGTGCCCGTACGGCCGTAGTTCTCGACCTCGGGATCCAGCATCCGACGTGCCGCTCAGGAAGTGGGCGGGGCCTTGCGCCGCAGGCGCGCGGCCAGCTTGAGCAGCTCGGCGTCGCCTGGGAAGAGCCCCATCGCCGCCTCACAGGCCCACAGCGCTTCGCGCGGCCGGCCCACCCGCTCCAGGAGCTGCACCAGGTGCAGCCGGGGCTCGGGGTCGGACGGAGCGAGGTGGATGCACGCCGCCAGCCGCTCCTCCGCCTGCTGGGTCGCGTCGCCCAGGTGCAGGTAGAGCCGGGCGGCCTCGCGGTGGTAGGTCGCACGCGACGCGTCGAGCCGGATGGCCTCCTCCACGAAGCGCAGCGCCTCGCGCGGGTCGGCCACCTTCTGCGAGTCGCGGAAGAGCTGTCGCGCCTTCTCCACCCCCGCCAGCTCCTCGGCGCGCAGCGCGGCGGCGGCGAACATCGCGTCCCCGGGGGCAAGGTCGCGCGCAGCCCGGAGGTCCTTCTGGGCCAGGTCGTACTCCCCGGTCTCCATCTTCTGCAGCCCGCGGTGGTACAGCTCCCGGGCGCGGTTGGAGGCCACCTCGACCTTGGCCGGAAGCGGCTCGTGGCCGGTGAGCGTGCGCAGCGCCTGCTGCTGCGCCTCGGTCAGGTCCGCGAGCTTCAGTCCCAGCCCGCGCTTGCCGGCTGGCCGTGCGGCCGGGTCGGCGACTCCCAGGAGCGTGAGCTGTCCGCTGGGGACCTCCAGGGTCAGAGAGACCGTGGTGCCCACCGGGAGCTGCGGCGCCTCGTCGAGGAAGGCCTGGCCCCGGGCGAGCGCCCCGGAGGCGAAGGACGCGAGGTCCCCCGGCTCGAGCGCGGTGCGCAGCTGCAGCGGCCGGTCCGGCGCCTCGCCGGCGAGCAGCGTGAGCGCGAGGTCGAAGTCCACCGGCTTGGGCAGGCAGGCCACCGCCTTGCCGCTGGCCACCGCCTCCTCCGAGCGGGCGTCGATGTGGCCGGTCATCATCACCACCCGCGGCGGGCTGGGCAGCCGGGAGATCTCCTCCAGTGCCGAGAGCCCATTCACCTCGGGCATCCACACGTCCATGAGCACCGCGTCGATGCCGCCCGCGCGCACCCGCGCCACCGCGTCCAGCCCGCTGAACACCGCGTCGAGGTGGCAGCCGCGGCGCGCCAGCAAGGCCCGCGCGGCGCTGACCAGCGCCGGGTCGTCGTCGACGATGAGGATGTGCAGCGGTGCCTTCATGGGTCCAGCCTCCGGGGCCCCGACTCTAACGAAACGAGTGGGGCCCGGACGGAAGAAAAGCCGGAGCGGACCGTAAGCCGAGTTCTGTCCCCATCGCTGGGTGGTGAACATTCCTCTAGGGCCACGGTTGCCCGTGGTCTCGAGCGAGCGTACCCGGGAGCACCGGACGGGCAGCCCGGAGCGGAATGTTCCCCGCTTGCTCCCCTATTTGCTCTTGCTCCGGGTGGGGTTTGCCGTGCCGGCGACATCGCTGCCGCCGCGGTGCGCTCTTACCGCACCGTTTCACCCTTGCCAGGTCCCTTGCGGGGCCTTCGGCGGTCTGTTCTCTGTGGCACTTTCCTTCGGATCACCCGACTGGCCGTTAGCCAGCACCCTGCCCTCTGGAGCTCGGACTTTCCTCCCGCGTTCGACGTCCACGCCGGCGTTCACCTGGTCCGCTCCGGCGGGGCAGGTTGTAGCATGCCCACCGCGCAGATCCACTCGGTCGTGCGGCCGCAAGCGGGAGGGAACCCATCGTGACCGACCCCGTCTACCTCGACTTCAACGCGACCACGCCCGTCCTCCCCGAGGTGCTGGAGGCGATGCTCCCCTTCCTGGGTGAGCACTTCGGGAACCCGTCCTCCAGCCACGTGTACGGCCGCAGGGCACGCGAGGCCGTCGAGCAGGCGCGGGCCCAGGTCGCAAACCTGCTGGGCTGCCGACCCGACGAGGTGCTGTTCACCGGCGGCGGCACCGAGGCGAACAACCTCGCGCTCTTCGGAGTAGTGGAGGCGCGGGGCATCCGGCGCATCGTGACCAGCGAGGTCGAGCACCCGGCGGTCGAGCAGCCCTGCCGCGCCCTGGCCGATCGCTGCGAGGTGGTGCGCGTGCCGGTGGACGACCGTGGCGTCCTCGACCTCGGCGCCCTGCGTCGCGCGCTGGAGACCGGGGAGGGGCCGCTGCTGGTGACCGTGATGCACGCCAACAACGAGACCGGGTCGCTCCAGCCGCTCGCCGCGATCGCCCGGGAGGCCCACGCCCACGGGGCGCTGGTGCACACCGACGCGGCGCAGTCGGTGGGCAAGATCCCGACGCGCCTCGACGACCTGGAGGTGGACCTGCTGAGCGTCGCTGGCCACAAGCTCTACGCCCCCAAGGGAGTCGGGGCGCTGGCCGTCCGGTCCGGCACTCCTCTCTCGCCCTTCGCGCGGGGCGCGAGGCACGAGCGCGGGCTGCGCCCCGGGACCGAGAACGTGGCCGGCATCGTGGGGCTGGGAGCGGCGTGCGAGCTGGCGCGGCGCGCTCCCGTCACCGACCGTCTCGCTGCGCTGACCCGGCGGCTGCTGGACGGGCTGCGGACTGGGCTCCCCACCCTGACGTTGAACGGGCCCGAGCTGGAGCGACTGCCCAACACCGTGAACGTGAGCCTCCCCGGCGTGCTGGGCCGGGAGTGGCTCGCCGCCACCCCGGAGATCGCCGCGTCGACCGGCTCGGCCTGCCACGACGGTCACGACACCCCGAGCCCCGTGCTCGCGGCGATGGGCCTGTCGAAGCGTCGGGCGCTGGGCGCCATCCGGCTCTCGTTGGGCCGGACGACGCGCGACGCAGAGGTCGACCGCGCCGTGGCAGCACTGGTGCAGTCGGCGCGTCGCCTCGCGACCAGCGGTCAGTGATGCCGTCCAACCACCGCAAAGAGATCGAACGGTCGCGGTCTCACTTGTCCGAGGCCGGTGCGCCCCGGCGGCGCAGCAGCACCACGGCGCTCGCCAGCCCCACCAGCGCAAGGAAGCCGCCCGCCGCGAACGGCGCGACCTGTCGCTTGCGGTAGCGCTTCCAGAGCGGGGGCGGAGGCTTCGGAGGCTTGGGGTTGCGCACTCGCGCGAAGTCCGGCTCGGGGCAGGTCTCACCAAAGACCATCCCGGAGACGAGCGCGCCGTTCTTCACGTAGGTCTTCCAGAGCGCGGGGGCCCGGTCCTTGGACCAGCGGCCGCCGTGACAGAGCAGCGCCGCGTAGGCCTGGCTGCGCGCCGGGACGAGGCGGGCCGCCTGCTCGGCGAGGTCCGCGGCGAGCGGCCGGTAGTGGAACCGCTGGGGATGGGCAGGAGCGGCTGCGGTGACCCTCCCACGCTCGGCGTCGGCGAACAGCGAAGGGTCGGCCGCGAGGCCGCCGTCCACGCCCTCGGGGGCCATCACCGCGTCGCGGGCCCAGGAGTGGTAGCCGTCCAGGTCGTACGACCCGCCCACCCACGCCCAGTCCGGGTGCGCCTCGGTCCCCAGCAGCTCCATGCCGTCCCGGCGGGTGAGCCGGCCGAGCGCGAAGAGCGCCTCGGCGCGGTCCACGTCGCGCGTCGCTGCGTCCACCGCCTGGCGCGCGGCCACGAAGGTCTTCGCCCGCTCCTCGTGCTCCGTGCCCTGGAAGTAGCGCAGCGCCTCGGCGTCGCGGCGCGCGCGGAGGAGGCGGCGGGCGAGCATCGCGCGGAGCTGGGCATCGAGGTCCCTCCCCTCCCAGCCGGACCACTCGCCGTCGCCTTCACCGCCTGGCTTTCTCGGCCCGCCGCAGGCCGCTTGCGCCCCGCCGCGGTCGACCACCGACTTGAGCTCGTCCACGGTGAGCACTTGCTCCCCCACGTACGCGATCTCCTGCCAGGCGCAGCCGGCGAGGGCGCGCTCCATCGCCGCGAGGAAGTCGCCGCGCACCAGCGCGAGGATTGCCCGCTCCGCCTCCAGGTGCTGGCGGGGGCGCTTGCTCTCGGCGTAGCGGTTGCCCCACTCCTCCATCGCGGGGTAGCCACGCGCCGCCTCGGCGAGCAGTGCGTCGGCCCCGGCGCGGTCGCCCTTCCTGAGGGCGATCTTGGCGCGGACCCAGGCGTCCAGCGGGGTCGCCTCCTTGCCAGCGAAGCGCTCCGCGAGGTCGAAGCGCCCCGCCATCCACGCCGCGGCCGCGAGCCGGTCCGCCCCGGAGAGCTTCGGCACCGCCGCCAGCCGGTCGAGCAGCGCCGGGTCGGGGCGGTGGTCCTTGTCGCCCTGGAACCAGGTCTCCTGCCCGCGCGTCCAGGCATAGGTCGCGAGCAGCCGCTGGCAGACGGGGTCGGCCAGGGCCCGCACCGTCCGCGCCTCGTCGGCGGCGATGGCCCGCGCCACGA
>CAZAIE010000622.1:0-2714 GCA_964485035.1 uncultured Myxococcaceae bacterium
GCCGTGTCCCGGAAGCCAGCGGGCGTCGCTGGGGTGGCGGGAGTGGAGGCCGCGCCGAGGCCGGTGACCAGCGTGGGTGCGGCGGCTGCGGTCACAGGCTTCGGGCTCGCGGCGGACAGCGCGGTGAAGACCCCACCGCACAGCAGCACGGCGGCAGCGACCAGGATGAGCAGGGTGCGGCTCTGGGCAGGCATGGGATTCCCCTCTCGGGTCGCGGGGTTGCGGCCCGGTGGCTGCGGGTTGGACACGGCGTTTCGCGTTCGAGAGGTCTGTCGTCCCGCCCCGAAAAACCGGGAACCTTCCCCGAATCGGCCGCTCAGTCGACCAATCGTTCGGAGGTCGCAAGATGGGGGCAGCGATGGCCGAGCAGGCGGTGTTTGACCGGGCGCAGGCGCGTCCTCTAGCTTTCCGCGCCTCCATGGCCGACGACTCCCAACTGGTCGCAGACCTGTACCGGCGCTACGGCGCCGCCGTGCACCGCCGGGTGCGCTCGCTGCTGGGCGACGAGCAGGAGGCCCTGGACCTGACCCAGGAGGTCTTCCTGGCCTTCCTCGATCTGCGCGGGCGGCTGCGCGGCGAGGCGAGCCCGTTCACCGTGCTCTTCCAGATCGCGACCCACAAGGCGGTGGACTCCCTGCGCCGCCGCGCGCGCTGGTCGGGCGTCCTCGCCGGCATCTCCTACAGCGAGCAGGAGGAGGACGTCGCGGCGCCGGTGCGGACGCAGGACGAGGGCGCGCCGGCGCACGATCGCTCGGACGCGGCGCACGATCTGGCGCTGCTCACCCGCGGCGAGGGCCCCGAGGTGCTGGAGGCCGCCTACCTCTACTTCGTCGAGCGCTACACCACCGAGGAGGTGGGCGAGGCGCTGGGGCTGTCGCGCAAGACCATCGGCAAGTACCTCGCGGGCTTCACCGAGCGGGCGCGCGAGCGCGCGGCGAAGCTGCAGACCCATGGAGGCCGGCCATGAGCGCACGGCTGCTGACCGACGTGCTCCTCGAGCGGTACCTCTCCCGCGACCTCGACCCCGCTCTGCTCGCGTCGGTGGAGGAGCGGCTCGCGCGCAGCGAGCCCGACCGCCTGCGTCTGCAGGAGCTGCAGGCGGACTCGGCGGCGTTCCTCGCCGCGCACCCGCCGGGCCCGCTGGTGGCGAAGCAGGAGAGGCGCGCGCGGACTGCGCGGCTGTGGCGGCTGGGGGTCCCCGGCGTGCTCCTCGCGGGGATCGCCGCAGGCGTGATGCTCTTCGTCCACGGCTTGCCGCCGGTGGATCAGTCGGCCATCCGCCTCGCCATCCACGCTGCGAGCGAGCCGGGCGGGAAGGTCGGGCCGGTGCAGGTCGCGACCGCCGGCGACGCGGTGAGGTTCGTGCTCACCGGCCGCGCCATGGGCTACGTCGCGGTGGTGGGACGCACGCCCGACGGCGCCGTCCAGGTCTATGTCCCCCGCGAGGGCACGGAGGCCGAGCGGTACGACCCGGCGCAGCCGATGCTCCCCGGCGTCTCCGAGCTGCAGGCGGGCGAGGGGCGCGAGGAGATCGTCGGGGTCTTCAGCCCCGTGCGCTTCGACCTCGCACCGGTGCTCGAGGCGCTGCGGGCGGGGCGGCCGCTGGACGGCCTGCTCCCCGAGGGCAGCGTGACGGCCACCGTGCCGCTGAAGAAGCGCTAGCGGCGACGCTCACGAGACCCAGCGATCGATCAGCCGGTCTGCGGCCTGGGGGAGCACGCCGGTCGCCCACGCCAGGTCGAGCGAGGTGAAGCGTCCCCGGATGCCCGCGCCGTGGAGGAGGGCAGTGCGGAAGCGCGCTCGCGTGCAGCCCAGGTCGGCGAAGCGCCAGGCCGCGCCCGCGTCCTTCAGGCAGCGGGCGATGCTCTCCGGCGTGCGCAAGAGCGGCCGGAGCTCGGTCCGGAGCGCCTGCCACGCTCCCGGGCGCGCGAGCCGCTCGCACGCCTCGGCCATCCGCGCCCGCTTCTTGTCGTGCTCCACCTTCACCGCGTCCGCGATGGGCCCCCAGAGCGATGGGTCGAAGGGCGCGCCGGTGGGGTCGAAGCGGGGCGCGTCGATCGCCAGCGACTCCTGGTACAGGGCCGCGGCGAGGATGGTCGCCACGCCCACCTGTCGCCCGTGAAGGTCGTGCTCGGTCCCGTCCACGTGGGCGAGCATGTCCAGCGAGTGGCCGACGAGGTGCTCGCCGCCCGAGGCGGGCAGGCTCGAGCCCTGCAGGGTCATCGCGCAGCCGGAGAAGACCAGCGCCTCGAAGAGCGCGCGGATGGCTGCGGGCTCCCGACGGGCGAGGGCCGCGGGCGCGTCGAGGTAGCGCGGCTCGACCTCGTTGATGACCCCGGCGACCGCCTCCGAGTAGGCCTCGCCGAAGAGCAGGTGGTTCATCCGCCAGTCCGCGGTGGAGACCGGCTTGGCGATGACGTCGCCCAGGCCCGAGGAGGTCAGCGCGAAGGGCGCGGCGGCGACCACGCGCGGGTCGGCCGCGAGGACCCGCGGCGCGCGCGCCCGGAACAGGCTCTTCACACCCTTGATGGCCGGGGCGACGTTCGCCGCGGTGTAGCCGTTCATCGAGGCCGCCGTGGCGAAGACCGCGTAGGGCACCCCGGCGTCGGCGGCGAGCCACTTGGTGAGGTCGTTCACGACGCCCGCGCCCACCGCGACGAACACGTCGGCCTTCGGCAGAACCTGCCGCAGCCGCTCGAAGGTCCCGTCGTCGC
>CAZAIE010000622.1:2724-5061 GCA_964485035.1 uncultured Myxococcaceae bacterium
CTGCTCGCGCAAGGCGTGGGCGAGCCTCGTCGCCGCGTCCTCGCAGAAGAAGTAGGCGAGGGGGAGTTCGGAGCGCTTGCTTTCGAACTCGCGCTGGATGGCCGGCCCGAGGGCGTCGAAGAGATCCATGGGCGCGGAGCTTAGTCCAGGGCGTGGTTGACAGCCCACCCCGCGACAGGCCGATCATGGAGACTCGTTTCGTCACCTGGGAGCCGCCGCACAACCAGTTGATCTTGCTGTGGCTGCACGCTGGCCCGGGGCTTGCTGTCCACCCGGCCACACTTCGAGGAGGTCGCCCATGAAGAAGCTCGCCCGCGCCTGCTTGCGCCTGACCCTGTTCGCGCTCCCCATGGCCATCGCCGCCTGCTACGGCATGGTCGCCCGCTACAGCAAGGAGGGGAAGGTGGTGGACAAGGACACGCACGAGAGCCTGTCCGACATCACCGTGAAGTGCGTGGACGCGAAGGGCAATGTGACCGCGACGGCGATCAGCTACGGCGGCACGTTCAACCTGCAGCACGACGAACCGTGCGATCACCTGGACGCCGCCGACTTCCAGACCCCCGCGCGCTACGTGGAGCAGAAGGGCCTGCCGTACGCGGTCGAGGCCATCTCCATGGAGAGGGTGAAGTGATGAAGCGGCTCTCGCGGCTGGTCCTCTCGCTCGGGCTGTTGGGGCTGCCGTGGGCCATCGCCTGCGCCTACGGCACCTACTACAAGTACTCGAAGGCTGGCCGGGTCATCGACCGCGACACCCACGCTGGCGTCGCGGGCATCGAGGTGGAGTGCCTGGTCGGCGGCAAGGTCGAGTCCTCCTCGGTGTCCGGGGCGGACGGCGACGTGCAGCTGCGCTACGACGAGCCCTGCGAGACCCTCCGCGCCACCGACTCCGACGGCGCCGAGAACGGCCTGTACGCCGAGACCACGATGCCGCACGTCGAGGCGTCGGCGACGTTCACCGTGCTGGTGGGGAAGGCGAAGTAGTGGCTCCGCTCGGAAGGTCCTGGCGCCAGCTCGTCCACCCTGCCTACCGCGCGCTGGAGACCAAGGCGCGGGTGCTGCGGTACCTGTTCATCGAGATCACGCAGCGGTGCAACCTCTCGTGCCTGCACTGCGGGAGCGACTGCGGCCGCGACGCGCAGCGCGACGAGCTGACGACTGCCGAGTGGCTGCGGTTCTTCGACTACCTGCCCACGAAGTTCGACCCCGAGACGCTGGCGCTGGTCGTCACCGGCGGCGAGCCGTTCTGCGCCCCCAACTTCGACGAGCTGCTCGCGGGCCTGAACCGCAACCGGCTGGCGTGGGGCATGGTCTCCAACGGCTGGGCGCTGACGCAGGCCAACGTCGACCGGGTGCGCGCGGCGGGCCTGATGAGCATGACCGTGAGCCTGGACGGTCTCTCGCCGAGCCACGACTGGCTGCGGGGGCGCGAGGGCTCGTTCGACCGGGCGCTCGACGGAATCCGGCGGATGATCGCCTCCGGGGTGCCGCTCTTCGACGTGGTGACCTGCGTGAACCCGCGCAACCTGCACGAGCTGGACTCGGTGCTGGGGGTGCTGCGCGAGGCGGGGGTCACCGCGTGGCGGCTGTTCTGCATCTTCCCCAAGGGGAGGGCGAAGGAGAACGCGGAGCTGCGGATGAGCGACGAGCAGCTGCGCGAGCTGTTCGCGTGGATGGCCCGCAAGCGCCGGGAGCTCGAGGGCACTGGCTTCCGGCTCAACTTCAGCTGCGAGGGGTACCTGCCCCCGGCGGTGGACGAGGCGGTCCGCGACGAGCCGTACTTCTGCCGGGCCGGGGTGAACATCGCGAGCGTGCTCTGCGACGGGGCCATCGGCGCGTGCCCCAACATCACCCGCAGCCTGGTGCAGGGGAACATCCGCACCGACGACTTCTTCGACGTCTGGGAGAACCGCTTCCAGCGCTACGTCGAGCGCGAGTGGATGAAGACCGAGGCGTGCGCGAGCTGCGACCAGTGGAAGCGATGCCAGGGGAACTCGCTGCACCTGTGGGACGACGAGGCGAAGCGGACCGTGCTTTGCCACCACCGGGTGCTCTCGGGGAAGTAGAGCCCCGGCGCGATGAGTCTCCGCCGCGCCCTCGTTTC
Source organism: uncultured Myxococcaceae bacterium (assembly GCA_964485035.1). Classification (GTDB taxonomy): domain Bacteria; phylum Myxococcota; class Myxococcia; order Myxococcales; family UBA5297; genus CAZAIE01. The sequence continues at coordinate 4,829 of CAZAIE010000622.1, forward strand.
CCTCGGCGCCTGCGGAGGACCGCATCCGGGACGCAACCTGGACTCTCGGGGAAGCCAGAGAGGGAAGACCCAACCCGGGTTACGTGGCCGCGGGCTCGGGGCGTGAGATCGAGGAGAGCCCCGCGCGGCCACTCCGATTTTTTGGAGGACACCCCTGGGGAGTCAGGGAGCTCCGAGAAGGGCTTTGAAGGGGAAGAGTCTGCTGGGTTCCGTGCCCGAGCGACGGCCGGAGA
>CAZAIE010000623.1:0-5050 GCA_964485035.1 uncultured Myxococcaceae bacterium
GGCTCGACCTGGACCGGGTAGCCTCCATCACCTCGCAGGGCGGAGGCATCTACGTCTTCGAGGCGCTGGAGTCGGCGGGGATGCAGGTGCTGCTCAGCGACCGCCCGGTGAAGCACGTGCTGCTCTTCGCCGACGCCGACGACTCCGAGCAGCCGGGCGAGTACCAGCGGCTGCTCGCCGACCTGCGGGCGAAGAACGTGACGGTGAGCGTCATCGGGCTGGGCTCGGAGAAGGACCACGACGCGGCGCTCCTGGTGGACGTCGCGGCCCGGGGCGGCGGGCGCATCCACTTCGCGGCGGAGGCGACGGCGCTGCCCCGGCTGTTCGCCCAGGAGACCATCGAGCTGGCCCGCGCCGCGTACGTCCCCGACCCCACCGCGCTCGCCGTCGCCGGGGACCTCGCGGCGCTGGGACCGGTCCAGGAGGAGCTCGCGCAGGCGCCCACGGTGGGCGGCTACAACGTCACCTGGCTCCGCCCGGGGGCGGGCGTGGCCTACCGGACGCGGGACGAGAACCAGTCCCCGGGCCTCGCGCTCTGGCAGCGCGGCCTCGGCCGGGTGGCCGCCTTCACCGCCGAGGTGGACGGTCCGCGGGCGGCGGCGCTCGTCGCCTGGCCGGGCTACCGCGCGCTCTTCGGCAAGCTCGTGCGCTGGGTCATGGTCCCGCCCGAGGCCCAGGGCGCGCTGGTGAGGGTGCAGCGGGACGGCCACGTGCTCCAGGTGACGCTGGAGGTCGCACCGGGCGAGGAGCTCTCGGCGGGCGCCTCGGTGACGCTGCTGCCGGGCGACGGGGCCGGCCACCCGCGCGAGGCGACGCTGCGTCCCCAGGGCCCCGGGCGGCTGGGCGCCGAGTTCCGGCTGGACGCCTCCGGCAGCTACCACCCGGTGGTGAAGCTCGGCGGGGCGATCCTGAAGGGGGCCCCGGTGACGCTCCCCTACGCGCCCGAGTACGAGCCCCAGCCCGCCGAGCGCGGCCGCGCGCTGCTCACGCACCTCGCCCGGCTCACCGGAGGCGTCGAGAGGCTATCGGTCGAGGGGGCGTTCACCCGGGCCCCGGGAGCGCCAGGAGGGCTCCCGCTCGCGCCCCACCTGGTCGCGCTGGTGCTCGCGCTGATGCTGGTGGAGGTGGGGCTGCGCCGCTTCTTCTTCCGCTGGGAGCGCCGGGCGCGTCCGACCGCGCCCGCCGCCGGGCCGACGCGAGCCGCAGCCCCGACGACTGGCCCTGCCCCGGGGGCCGAGGAACCCGCAACGGCCACGGATCCCGCTCCCCCTCCGCCACCCGAAGCCGCCCCCGACGTCACCGATGCGCTCGCGGCGGCCCGCGCCCGCGCCCGGTCCCGCCTCGACTGAGCTACGGCACGCCCTCGGTGCGGTCGCCGCCGAGAGCCTGGGCCCGCTGGAGGCAGCTCGTGCCGAGCTGGAACAGGCCCTTGAAGCTGACCTCCGCCCCCGAGCCGTCGTAGGCCGCGAGCCCCACCGACACGGTGATGCGCGCCTCCTCGCAGCCCAGGGGCACCAGCTCGCGCACCCGCTGCGCCACGTAGCGCGCGCCGTCGAGGTCGGTCTGGGGCAGGCAGACCAGGAACCGCTCCCCGCCCTCCACGACCGCGAGGTCGATGTCCCGGATGGTCCGGTGGATCACCCCCAGGAGCTTGCGCATCTCCCGGGTGCGCACGTGCACCGCCAGGCGCCCGAGCGTGTTCGGGAACTGGTCCACGCCGACGCAGAGCAGGGCCAGGGGGTAGCGGTAGCGGCGGGAGCGGCGCACCTCCATCAGCAGCGTGCGCTTGAAGAACTCGACCTCGTTGCGGGCGGCCTGGGTGCTCCCCGGCGAGGGCGCCAGCGCGGCCTCGTCCACCTCCCGCCGCAGGCGCTCCACCTCGCGGGTCTGCTCGCGCACCCTCACCGCCCACTTCACGCTCGAGACCACCGCCCCGGCGTTGTAGGGCGCGAGGAACCAGCCGTCGGCCCCGGCGGCGGTGGCCCGGTCGTCCGCCCGCGTGCGGTCGGCGGGGTAGACCAGCAGCACCGCGAGGGCCGAGTCCATGCGCTTGAGCTGGCGGCACAGGTCCTCGCCGTCCAGCCGCTCGTCGGCAGGGGCGACCACCACGTCGGGGCGGAAGTCCCGGGCGCGCATCAGCGCCCCCGTCGCCGTGGAGGTCGAGTCCACCACCAGCGGCGCGTTCCAGAGGTGCTTGGCCAGCTCCGCCGCCACCCGGTGGTCCGGTTCGACCAGCAACACCTTCGGTTTCTCGGCCACGCCCGCCTCCCAGCGGCCCTCCGTCGCCTCCGGGCCGCACGCGCACCGGAGCCTAGCACGCAGCGCGAGGGACGCTGGCGGTGAGGGGCCTGGAGTCGAGAGCGGAACGAAAGGGCGAGCGGGAGGCTCAGCTCGCGTGCCAGCGCACGAGGATGCAGCTCACGTTGTCGTTGCCGCCCGCGGCGTTGGCGGCGTCGATGAGCTGCTGCGCGGCCAGGTCGAGATCGCTCTGCTTCTTGAGGATCTCCTCCATCTTCGGGTCGGTGACCATGCCCGAGAGGCCGTCGCTGCAGAGCAGGAAGACGTCGTTCTCCTTGGGCTCGATGCGCGAGACGTCGACCACCACCGAGTCCTTCATCCCCAGGGCGCGCACGATGACGTTCTTGTGCGGGAAGTTCTCGATCTCCTCGGGGGTGAGCTTCTTGGCCTTGATGTAGTCGTTGAGGAGCGAGTGGTCCTCGGTGACCTGCACCAGCTTCCCTTCGGCGGCGATGAAGCGGTAGACCCGGCTGTCGCCCACGTGCCCCACGAAGGCGGCGTTGTCCATGAAGTAGGTGGAGACGATGGTGGTGCCCATCCCGCGGTACTTCGCCTCGGCCTGGCTGGCCTCGAAGATGCGGGCGTTGGCAACCTTGATGCCGGTGGAGAGCCGGTTCTCGTCGTAGTTGCGGTTCTTGTCCATCTTGAAGGGCCAAGTCGCTTCCCGGTCCTTCGCGGTGTACTTGAAGAACTCGCTCACCTCGGTCACCGCGATCTTGCTCGCGATTTCCCCCGAGGAGTGGCCGCCCATGCCGTCCGCGACACAAAAGAGGTTCTCCTCCGGCAACAGGAGGTAGTTGTCCTCGTTGTGGTTGCGCTTCATGCCGACGTGCGTTTTGCCGGCCGCTTCCAGACGCATTCGTGGCCCCCAAAGGCCTTGTCGACTGCACAAGCTGTGGATCCTTACCAGTTTGGCGAAACCCGCGTCAACTCGACTGAAAACCGTGCCAGCCGGTCCAGCCCAGAGGGTTGCCACCCCTTCGGACGCTCTGCTACCTTGCCGCCTCGCTTCGAAAGGTCGACCCCATGCCCCGAGCGCTCTTGCTTGCCGTTGTCGTCGTCGCCCTTGGCGCCTGCACCCCCAAGACCGACCTGGGGCAGGTCTGCACCATGACCAAGCCGTGCACGGGCGGCATCTGCCCCATGGCCGCGGCGGACCTCGCCAACGCCACCACCGTCGACTACATGTCGCTGGGCTCGACCGAGTGCGACGACCTCGTCTGCGTGCGCACTGCGAGCGAGGACCCGGTCCCGGCGACGCCCAGCGGCCTCTGTACCCGCAGCTGCATCAACGACGATGACTGCATGTACGACGCGAACGGGAACAAGGGCACCTTCAAGTGCGACCAACTGCTCCTCTCGGCCACCTTCCTGGAGGCGCTGAAGGAGAACGACCCGGAGACCTTCGACCGCGTGTTCGGGTCCTCGGTCTCGGCGCGCTACTGCATCCGCCCGCGCACCAAGTGACCGCTACTTGGGCAGCATCTTCACCAGCGGCATGACGATCTCGAAGAGGATGAGGATCACGATCGTCAGCTCGAGCCAGAACATGCGGGCGTGCTCCACCTCGCCGTTGAGCAACTCGTAGATCTGCCGGACCAGCGCCTCCTTGCGGTCCACCGACGCCTGCCAGGTCGAGATGCGGAAGCGGCGCACCGCGGCCCGGTAGACGCGGGCCAGGTAGAAGTCGCCCACCACCTTGAGCGAGTTGTCGACCCGCTCGGTGAACTCAGCGATCTCCAGCATCAGCTGCATCACCTCGCGCCGCAGCTGCCCCCAGGGGCTGCGGAACATGGCCAGGAAGCCGCGGGGCTGCTTCTCCATCACGTCGTAGAGGCGGTTCAGCTCCCGGTCGAGGACGTCGTCGTAGAAGCGCAGCTCCAGCAGCTGCGCCGTGGCGATCTCGAGGATGTCGGGGATGTCGCGCGAGCCCGACGGCTCGTAGACGAACGCCGAGTTCCAGTCCACCACCGCGAGGTCGTCCTCGAAGTAGCTGAAGGCGTGCTTGGTGACGTCCCACGACTCGTGCTCGGAGAGCTTCTTCGCGCTGGTCTCGCCCAGCACCAGCCGCGCCAGGTTCTCGCGCGCGAGGATCTCCTCGGCGGTGGGGGTGGTGCGGAACTTCTCCACGAAGATGACGTGGTTGCACTCCGACCCCGCCCAGGAGTGCGGGCGGGTGAGCGCGGCCTCGAGGTTCTTGCACAGCGCCTCGCACTCGGCGCGCAGCAGCTGGTCCACCGCGGGGCTGTCGTAGACGTCGTCGGCGATGGGGGCCAGGTCCGAGAAGACGGTGCCCGCGGGCAGCGGGATGCGCAGCTGCATGGAGACCGCGCCGTGGTCGAACATCCGGCCGACGAGCTCCGCGCTCACCGCGCCGTGCTTGAGCGCGAGCGGGCGGTGCCCGAGCAGGAAGGCCACCGGCGGATTGGGCATCTCCAGGTACTGCGAGCCCTCGCGCGAGAGCTTGAGCCGGGTCGCCGCCTGCTTGGAGATCGAGGCCGCCTTCTCCAGGTCGATCTCGTCGGCCACGTCGAAGACCCGGTACGCGTGGATCCACCCGGTCTCGACGACGAGAGGTTCGGCCATCCCTTCCTCCTCGGTGCGCGGCGCTTGGAGCCTCGGGGCGATGCAGCTAGGGTTTATCGGTGTTTCACTTCGACGCCAAGTTGCTCATCATCGGAGCGCTCTTCCTGGCGCTGGTGCTGGTCAAGATCTTCGCGGGCGGCCGCCCGCGAAGATCTTGACCAGCACC